>LFTM01000262.1 GCA_001513505.1 Clostridiales bacterium DTU092
CCGCCATTATTGGAAATACATGCTATACCGATGACAGCATTTTTCCATTTATCATTCAGATCTACTTCGGCAATTGAGGCATTGAAACGGGATCTAAGGCGCTGAGTGATACTTTTCACTATACGCCTTTTTTCTTTTAATGAGAACACTTCATCTATATAAAGATGGATTTTACAAACGCCGATCACCATACAATTCCCACCTCAGACATATTCTCAGCCCAATAAACCGGTGTATTTAAATCAGTGTATCCAGGACCATCATAACAGCAAATCCTATGACAACTCCATAGGTGGCTATCCTGTGTGAACCCCGTCTGTGGGTTTCCGGGATCATTTCGTCGCTGATGACAAACAGCATGGCACCGGCTGCAAAGGCCAGCATAAGAGGAAGAATGGGTCTTGCTATTTGTGTCATTAAAAGACCTATAATTGCGCCTACAGGCTCCACAAGCCCGGTAAGAAGTGCGATGAAAAACGCTCTGGACGGGGAAGCTTTTTCAGTGGTTAATGCCAGAGCCACTGCTAACCCTTCAGGCATGTTTTGTATGGCTATACCTGCAGTCAGAGCAAAGCCATTGCTATAGTCAAAATCCCCGAAACCGGCTCCCACAGCAAGGCCTTCAGGGAAATTATGTATTGTAATAGCAAATATAAACAGCCAGATCCTGCTTAAGTTTCTGCTTTTTCCCTCCATGCCTGCAACGGCATGGAAGTGAGGAAGATTCTTATCAACATAGTCCAGAAACAATCCACCCAGTATAATTCCCACCAAAGTGATAAGAGCTCCTTTGAGACCGCCTCCGGCTTTTTCAATGGCAGGGATTACAAGGCTGAAGGATGTAGCGGCTAACATGACCCCTGCTGCAAATCCCAGCATTGCATTGAGGGCTTTTTCTGAAATATTCCTTGTGAAAAGAATTGGAAGAGCGCCTATTCCGGTACTCAGCCCGGCTATGATACTGGCTATCATTCCAATTAAGGTCAGATTATCTTTCGTCAGCCACTCTGTCATTTTTGAACCCCTTTCTGTTATTATTTGATATAATTGTACCACATTTCCGGTACTAATGATGTTTGTATTCTGCATCATTTTCCTCCCATGATATAAAATATAACCTGATATGACAGTTTATTAACAATTAAACATTTTTTATTATTTTTCCTGTTATTTTATCTGGTTACGGTGTTATATATAGAACATAAAAATTTGTGAAATATCATAATCAAAACAAGAGCTTATGGACAAAATAAAAAAAGGTTGTCTATTCAAATGAGTCAGAGGAGGAGTAAAATTGAAAGTAACCGTGGATCAGGAACTCTGTATAAGCTGTGGTCTGTGCATAAGTATATGTGAAGAGGTGTTTCACTGGAACGATGATGATAAGGCGGAGGCGATCACATCCGATGTTCCTGAGGAGCTGGAACGGGATGTAGAGGAAGCTTTGGAAAGCTGTCCTACCGATGCAATCAAACAGGTTTAAAAAAGCCCCTGGCAACACAGCCAGGGGCTTTGCAATGGCCAAATTGATTTCCATCTGGAATCAATGGTGTACAAATTTATTAGTTGTTTTTAAAAAAGCGCGGCTTATTCATATTAACGATAAAAACACCTGCTATTACTATAAGTCCGCCTAAAATTTGCTGTAGAGTTATTTTTTCCCCAAGGAAGAATATGCCACCCAATGTACTTACCACCGGTATCAGGTTTGTGTATGATGAAACGATAACCGAATCCAGGTAGGACAGGGAGTATATATACAGAAAATAACTTATGGCACTGCAAAATACCGCCAGGTATAAAATATTGAGCCAGGCAACCGGGGAAATGGGTATCCAGGAATCACGTTCCAATAATGCCAGAGGCAGAAGAAACAGTGTCCCCAGCAAGGTCTGATATGTGGTCAGCGCTATCCCCGAAAAACTGTCACTTATGCGTTTGCTGGATATTATATAGATTACCCAGGACAGACAGGCACCCAGCATTAAAAGGTTTCCTAAAAATGATTGGGTGGAAGGCTGTTCCCCCTGCTTTTCTCTTATAATGAAGTAAACCCCTGCAACCGACAGCAGCACACCCAGCCATTTAAACGGTGGAATACGTTTCTTGTATATGACAGATTCGGTACATACTGTGAATACGGGGATGCTGGCAATGATCATTGATGCAGTTGCTGCTGATGTCAGCTTTATACCCAGGGTTTCAAATAAAAAGTATATTGTTACTCCAAACAGTGCGCTAACAACCAAAACCGGAAGATCCTTTCTTATTATTCTCGTGCCGGGTTCCAGTTTTTTAAAAATTGGGTAGAGCAAAACTGAGGCGATTAAAAACCGGAGAAACGCCATGGTAAAAGGAGGAACACCGGCGTTAAGAATAGTTTTTGAGCTTACAAACGACATTCCCCAAAAGAGTACAGTAATGGTTATTGCAAGGTTTGCACGGATACTTGGAGCAATTTTTGGCCTATAATTCAAACAGATCTCCTTCTTTCTAAAAACTATGATTGCCTACCATACCATTGTGCATATTTTAGAGTAAAATGTCAAACACAAATCTTATCAGCTCTTTTGGGGTTCCGGCTGTCCGGTGGTTATCATATGCCTTTTCAGTGGTTGAACTTTATTATCTCAAAATTTCTAAAACTTTTTTTGATACGTCCTACGCATCAACTCCGTCTGGTGAGTTTTCCTGCTGCTTTCCCTGCTGTTCTCCCGGTTCTTCTGACTCTTTCGGATCATCCGGCTCTTCCGGCTTCGGAGGTTCAGTTTGCTCTGCCTCTACCTTTATTTTATAGGTGCCTGTCAGATTTTTATAATTTACCGTGACGATTGCCTCGCCGGGTGCAATTCCCTTTACCGTACCGTTTTCGACATATATAACTTTCGTATTATTGGTACTCCATGTTAATCCCGATTTTATTGTTTCCAGAGTACCATCGCTGTATTTCAGTTGTGCCTCAAGCGAGACCGAATTACCCACTTTAATATTGAGGATCTCACCGGATGAGTTTGGTGCCTTGATTATAATTGCATCCGGCTCTTTCGGCTCCGGAGGTTCAGTTTGTTCTTTCTTGATACTCTTTATTTTGACTTCGGCCACATATTCCTTTTCCCCTTCTTTATATTTGGCAGAAATGATTGCTTCACCAGATTTAGCAGCGGTAACAAGCCCGTTTTTAACGGTGGCAACATCCTTATTGCTGCTGTTCCATTCAACCTGGCTGGTTACACTTTTTTCGGATTTATCTTCGAATAACAGTTTGGCATCCAGCTGAAGCTTTTGAGTATTACCCATGTTAATGACAAGGGGCGATCCCTTTGGAGAAATTTCCAATCTGACGATCTTTATTTCAGGCTCCGGTTTTTTTACGTTTACTACAATCGGTTTACTGCTAAGCTTTCCGATGGAGGCCTTTATTTCAGCTTTCCCGGAAGCCAGGGCTTGTATAGTGCCATTCTTTACGGACGCCACCTGTTTGTTGCTGACTGTCCACGTAATATCCGAAGGGTTTTGTTCCACTACACCATATTGATAGGTTACCCGGACATTGATATTTTTGGTTTCTCCGACCAGCAGCTCAGCAGGATTGGAAGTTTGAATTTCAATCTTGACAGGTTTTAGCCTGGGTTTAAGACTGGCGGTTAATGCAGGATTTTTCTTGCCCTTTACTACATCCACTTTCGTTCCTGCGGGGATATTATAGTATATCCACTTGGCATCCTCCACCAGAAGGCGCACGCATCCATGAGAGGCTTTTCTTCCTAAGTTAAGAAAAGAACTTACCGATAAGGTAGATTCGTCAGGTTTCCTGAATATTACCGAGTGGAATAAAATACCTCCCTTGATCCTTGACCAGTATTGGGCATACACACCAAATTTGGCAAAGTAACCCCATCGGCCCTTATGCCCAGGCATGGTAAAAGTGCCAAGAGGGGTGGGCGTGGCATCGGTACCGGTAGAACAGATCATTTGACGTACAACTTTGGTATACTTGCCGTTTTTGTCTCTGCCGAACACCGTTACTACCTGATTTGTGACATCTATCTGAATTCTGTATGGCAAGGGTTTTTCCTGAGTTTCTTTGGCTTTTTCCTTCCCGGTCGTACTTTCTTCCTCGTTCTCTTCCTCTGCCAGGGAAGCATCATCATCCAATTGCTGTATATCTTCCGGCAAAGGTGCTGTATCATCCTCTTCATCAAAATCGGCTGTTTTTTCTATATCAATTTGATCATGTGCTTGGGTATCTGTGCTATCTGAGACATCTTGAACCGGTTCATCTTCAGAATCTATGTCAGTTTCTTCGATAACAGGTTGCTCAGAGAGGTCATCTTTTGAGCTGTCTATCAGCCCGCATCCAGGCAATATAAACAGCAGCACCAATACGGCGGCTAATACTCTTTTCATATTGACAACCCTCCTGATTAAATGAAAGATAAACATGCCTTTGTGTTGCCCTTTACTATATATATACCACATATTTCTAATAATAGTTTTTAATATTTCCAAAGTCAATTGAAATTATGTTAATAAAAAGAAAACCAAAGCCCTTTGGGATATAATAGTCGTTTGTAGACAAAAATATGCCCAAGGCCAATGGTTTTCAATATGATGCTAATACCGGGAAATATTATTTTAAGCCCCTGTCATCTGAAACTTTGACTGTATTC
>LFTM01000068.1 GCA_001513505.1 Clostridiales bacterium DTU092
CCGGCCGTATCTTTGATGGGGAAAATTTTATAGTATCACTTACTCCATCAACGTAGTGCCATCCTTCTTTAAGCTCAACAAAGCCCTTTATTCTGAAGGTATGCTCTGAAAATGACTGCAAAAAATCCCTTAAACTGTTTCTTTCCAGCGCTCCCGTTGTTTCAAGTACCAGGGTTTTCGGCCGGTTGGCCTGAGTATTAAGGCTGGAGTGTGATGGAGGCAATGGAAAATCCTTAAGGCTTTGTTCCAGCCATATTTCGTCTATCTTTCCGTACGATGTTGTTATGATGGGAGCAAAAGGATTTTGCATTCTTATACTTGTTTCCAGGTCCTTTAGCCTTTCGTTATCGACCAAATCCGATTTATTGATAACTATGAGATGACTATATATCACCTGCCTGTTTATTGTCTCCAGTATTTGGGACAATTCCAGGTGTCTGGTTGCGTCCACTATACATATGGTACCCCTGTAATCGTAGATACCATTGACAAATGGGTTTATATCATGCATTATTTTTTCCATCTCGGAAGGATCCGAAAGGCCGGAGCTTTCTATAAACAATGATTCAATGGGCATCCCGGCCATGGCAGTTAATCCGTCAATGAAGGAACCTATAAGACAGCTGCAGAATATGGAGCCGTTAGCTATTTCGGTTAAAGTAACGCCTTCTTTTTGCATCAATGCCCCGTCAACGGCTACTTTACCAAACTCATTGACAATTATCCCAATCTTCTTATCTCCGTAAAGCTCAAGTAAGTTTTGCAGCAAAGTAGTTTTTCCCGAACCGAGAAAGCCGGTTATAAGGAATACCGGGATGGATTTTTTTACGTTGTTGTTTGCAGTCATTTCATATACTCCTCAATGCTTTTGAACAGATCGTTGCGGCTTGGGATGATGGAGGAATATTTCAGCTCTCCGTTTATATAGATACAGGGCAGATTCTTGATCCCCATCTTTTTTACCCTTGCTATACCTTCACGGGTTGTAAACTTATACTCCACGCAGTCAATTTTATCGCCATAATGCTCTTTGGCAACATTCACAGCGTTCATCATATAGGTGCAGGCAGCACAGGTTGCTGAATCTAGGGTAAAGACTTCGATAAGGGGTTTTTCCAGGTTATCGTAGTCAGGAATTTCGATATCTATATCAATTTCAGAAACCTGATAGTTTTCAAGCATCTTTTTCACACCTTCGGTGTCTCTTATCGCCTGCTGTACACCTATGGCGTTTTCCGGCGGAACGTCATACGGCATATCGCAGCCGGGTGCAATGGCAAGGTTATGATGATTCAGTTTATCCAGAAGATCTATTACATATTTCATGTTGTCCTGCTGGGTGCCGTACAGCATTATGGATGTCAGAGGGATATTTCCGCCCAGCACAATATTATATCGGTCGGTAATTTTTTTCGCTTCTGTCATGTCTATATTTTCATCGATAAATATTGAATCCGGACTTGTCTTACACATCTCTTCGATGTTTTTAGTGGCGTTACCGCACACAAAGAATGAAGACAATACATCTTTCTCCCTTAAAAAGCTAAAAATTTCGGTAAACGGTTTGGATAAAAACTGGGCAAAATGCTGGGGAGAAATCTGTGACACCAGAGGATCCACGATTGCTATTACATCCATACCCGCTTCTATATAGTATTCAGCAATCCTTTTATTCACCCTGCCGGTATATTCAACAAGGGCGTGTACATAGTCCGGATCCATAAACATGTCCATGAACAGCTCGGTACCTCTTAAATGGGATGCCAGGGTAAAAGGACCGCATATCAGGCCAAACAATGCCGTGGTGCTGCCCACTTCAGCCTTAAGCCGTTTCATAACATCCAATACTATAGGCAGCCGGCCATCTGATTTTTCAGGCAGGTATTCCGGTATGGTTTTATCTTCGATTAGAGGATGGGTGCTTACCGATGGCGGTGCCTTCTCAGCCCATACCAGTTCACATCCCAGTATTTCTGCCTCCACCTGAAGATCAAATAATACCGGTTGCCCGTCAGGGCGGTATAATCTATTCACTTCCAAAAGAGATTCAATAAGTTTATCAGCATCGGTTAGTACTTCGGTTGCAGTATATCCCTTCAGCTTCCCTGCATGAATGCCTGCAAAGGGTATCCAGGGAACCCTGGGAAGATCTTTTTCGTGTTTAAATGTTCTTATCAACAGTTCTCTTCCGGTAATGTTATCCATGTATGCAGCCTCCTTGAATGTATTCTTATGTTTCTTTGTCCATATTGTATCAATTTATATAATAGGATGTCCTGATTTTATCTTGTGATGTTAAGTGAATTCTTGTGAACATGCCTCTTGCTTCATTAGACTGTTTTTTCCATAATTCAGAGCGGGCTGGGAAGTCATGCTTGGTTATATAATCCAAATGTAAGAAAGATCCAGCGATGCAGTGATTTATATGCAGCATATTATGGAAGCCCCTTGGAGCTCCAGTGAGCGAAATAATATTCTTCTATCAACAAGCATTGTGTGCAGAATACTATGGA
The DNA here is from genome assembly GCA_001513505.1 of Clostridiales bacterium DTU092. Classification (GTDB taxonomy): domain Bacteria; phylum Bacillota; class Clostridia; order Caldicoprobacterales; family Caldicoprobacteraceae; genus DTU074. The sequence continues at coordinate 2,514 of LFTM01000068.1, forward strand.
AATCACCTTGTGAAAAGGCTTAGAACCTGTTAACGAAGCGAAAGACGGCCGGAACCAATGTCTGAGCTTAAGCGAGTTTTGGTGGAGGCCTGGAGTGAGTTCTACAGGTTCTTAGCCTTGAAACACCAGTGATTGGAATAGTATTCTGCACACATTTATATTATGTGGCTATGAAGCAAGTACATTTATATTATGTGGCTATGAAGCAAGTTTATTTTTTGTTTGACACTCCATATAGTACAT
>LFTM01000285.1 GCA_001513505.1 Clostridiales bacterium DTU092
GTGGAAAGGTGAGGTAAGAGCTCACCAGCATCCAGGCGACTGGAATGGCTATGTAAACCCCACCTGGAGTAAGACCAAATAGGGGACATTATGTGGTGGCCCGCCGCGTCCCGGGTAAGGTCGCATGAATCTGTTGGCAACAACAGGTCTAGATAGATGATCGCCCATGACAGAACTCGGCTTACAGACTTATCTCACATCCTGCAAAAAATAGAACATTATATAAAAAGCACAGCTGGCGAGTGTTTTTTATATAATGTTCTATTTTTTATGTTCATTTACGCAAAGTTTGTTATATGAAAGTATTGGAAACAGATTAAGAAGATTAGTTCTTATGTATGATAAAAAGGATTTTAAATTATTATATAGAATATATAACCTCATGGAATTATAATTCTTTAATAAATAATCAGGGAGGAGTTTTAAAAGTGAGAAGAGTCAAAGTATTTACCGACAGTACAGCAGATCTGTCGCCGAGCCAGTTGGAACAACTAAATATTTCAGTTATTCCGTTGTATGTAACTATAGGAGACAACAGTTACCGTGATGGAATAGATATAACAACCGATGAACTTTATGCAATGGTAGATCAACTCCAGACTCTCCCAAAAACCGCTGCGCCGTCAGTTGAAGATTTCGTCGAAGCTTTTAAGCCATGGGTTGATAATGATTATGACGTTATTTTTATAGGTATTTCTTCTAAGTTATCTGCAACTGTTCAATCAGCTATATTAGCAGCCAATGAGTTTGAACAGGGCAGAGTATTGGTAGTGGATTCATTGAATCTGTCTACCGGTATAGGTCAGCTTGTACTAAAAGCTGCTGAAATGGCCAGTGAAGAGTCTGCAACGGCTGAAGAGATAGTAAAAGAAATAAACGAACTGATACCCAGGATACGAACTAGTTTTGTAATAGATACTCTTAAATATCTCCATATGGGTGGACGATGCAGCTCGATACAGTTAATTGCCAGTACGGTATTGAAGATCAGGCCACAGATCATAGTTAAAGATGGAGGTATGATAGTCGGGGAGAAGTACAGGGGCAAAGGCAGGAAAGTATTGGATTCATATTTTAATGATTTCATAGGAGATGGCCAACACATTGAACCCAGCAGAATATTTGTTACCCATTCTGTCTATGATAAAGGAGCTCAACATCTTGCAGAAAAGATAAGGGATATTTTAAATCCCAAGGAGCTATGTATCACCACTGCAGGTGCAGTTATATCAAGTCATTGCGGGCCTGGAACTGTAGGAATAATATACATTGAGAAGTAGGAGGATAACGGTAGGGGGGATTTTCTCAAATAATGAAAGTCCCCTTTTAATTTATACGTCTGCGTTAACAGGTTCTAAACCTTTCCGCAAGGTGATTTTCATTATATTCTTCAAATATAAACAGTATGCTTATTAAAACCGGCCATTGGTGACAGTAACAGATTATTGGTGTTATAATGAAAATAAATGTTTTAAAGCCTTTGAATAAGTGCTTTCATGATGATCTTTTTATAAGGGATAGGTGATATTATGGATAAGTTAAAAAGAATTATTATGGAGAGCGACAACATTGTATTTTTTGGAGGTGCGGGTGTATCTACTGAGAGTCAGATTCCCGATTTCAGAAGTGCAGACGGTCTATATAGCGAAAAGGATAAAAAATCTTATCCTCCGGAAGTTATGTTAAGTTACAGCTTTTTTATTAGCCATCCTGAAGAGTTTTATGAATTCTATAAAAGTAAGATGATCTATAAAGATGCTAAACCGAATCCTGCTCATATTGCCCTGGCTAAATTGGAGGAGCAGGGGAAGCTTAAATCCGTAATTACGCAAAACATAGACGGACTGCATCAAGCTGCCGGGAGTAAAAATGTACTCGAACTGCATGGTTCCGTACACAGAAATTATTGCATGGAATGCGGTAAGAATTATGACCTGGACTACGTTTTAAACAGCCAAAGTGTTATTCCAAAATGTGAAAAATGCGGCGGGATGGTAAGACCTGATGTTGTATTATATGAGGAAAGTCTTGACACGGACGTATTATACAAATCTATTGATTATATCTCCCAGGCTGATGTATTGATAGTAGGTGGCACATCCCTGGTTGTATACCCTGCTGCGGGTCTTGTGGATTATTACAGAGGCGATAAACTGGTTCTTATAAATAAAACAGCTACTCCCTATGACAGAAAAGCAAATATTGTAATACACGACAGCATAGGCAAAGTGTTGTCTTCAGTAGTATTATAGAAATCTATCGGTAAATATTTTAATCCTTAAAATCCACAAATTGATTTTACCAGTACAAAAAATAATGATATAATATTCCTGGATACAGAACATATGTTTGCAAAAGGATTGGAGGATGCTTAATGGGTGAGACATACAGGGCAAATAACATACAAGTTTTGGAGGGCCTGGATGCTATACGTAAACGGCCTGGGATGTATATAGGGTCAACCGGTTTAAGAGGGCTTCATCATCTTCTCTGGGAACTTGTTGATAACGCTATTGACGAGGCTGCAAACGGATTTGCTGAAAAAATTTCTGTTACTTTACATGAAGACAATAGTGTTACTGTGGAAGACGATGGCAGAGGAATACCCGTTGATATTCATGATACCTTAAAAATACCGGGAGTTGAGGTTGTATTTACCCAGCTTCATGCCGGCGGAAAGTTTAACACCGATAATTACAGTTATTCCGGAGGATTGCACGGAGTGGGCGCTTCTGTGGTAAATGCATTATCAACCTGGCTTGAGGTGGAGGTAAAAAGGGATGGTAATGTATACAGGCAAAGATATGAGAGCCTGTATGATCCTCAGCTGAAAAAAGTTGTTGCCGGTAAGCCCGTTACCGGACTTGAGGTCATAGGAAAAGCCACCGGTACCGGTACAAAGATAAGATTTCGTCCCGATGAACGGATATTTGAGGATATTCGGATGAATTTTGATGTTATTGCCAAGAGGCTTAGGGAATTGGCATACTTAAACGGCGGTGTGACAATACAGTTATGTGATGAACGTGTTAAGGATACAAATAGTACTCGAACTTTTTGTTATGATGGAGGACTAATTGACTTTGTAAAATACTTAAATGAGGACAAAAACGCAATTCACCCTGACATTATTTATATTGAAGGTGAAAAGGAAGGGATATTTGCTCAGATTGCCATTCAGTATACTGATTCTTATACTGAAAGCATTTTTTCGTATGTTAATAATATACCTACAACTGAGGGTGGAACCCATGAAACTGGTTTCAAATCTGCCCTTACCAAAGTGCTGAACGATTATGCCAGAAAACATGGATATTTAAAGGAAAAGGACGCCAATTTATCGGGCGAGGATTTCCGTGAAGGGATAACAGCTGTTATTTCTTTAAAAATGCATAATGTTCAGTTTGAAGGCCAGACGAAGACCAAGCTAGGGAACAGCGAAGCCAGAACAGCCATGGAATCAATAGTTTCCGAGCAGTTTAGCTATTATATTGAACAACCATCCAATAGTGAAGTTGCAAAGCTTGTAATAGAGAAGGCGATTAAAGCCGCCAAGGTCAGGGAAGCTGCCAGAAAAGCCCGTGAAATAATGCGTAAAAAGGACAGTCTGGAAGGGGCGCCTCTGGTGGGTAAATTGGCCAGCTGTACCGGCAGAGATCCACGTTTAAACGAGCTTTTTATTGTGGAGGGTGATTCCGCCGGCGG
>LFTM01000114.1 GCA_001513505.1 Clostridiales bacterium DTU092
GAGCATAGACCTACCCAATACAGGGTCTTTAACCCGTAATTGTCTATCATCCAGCCTCAGCCATAGCTTCCCACTATCCCGCTCATGCCAAAAAACATTGACGTTGCAAAGGTCTGAGCTGTAGATTTTAGCTCCTCAGGTGCCAATTCATCAATATAGTATACGGAACCGTTTAAAAACAGGGCAAATGAAGGCCCCTGCAACAGCTGAATTAATAGCACGTGAATTGGTTCGGACGCAATAAGATATAAAAGCTGGCGCAGAATATAAAAAGCGCTGGAAAACAATATCACGTATATAGGTTTAAATCTGTTTATAAGCACCCGTGAGTACAGAAAGGTAGGAATTTCACTTAATGCCATAACCGCAAACACCAGACCCAAATCTCCATCGGTTCCTCCAACCGATTTCATCAGGTTCGGTATAAACATAAAAGCACTTCTGTGAGGAATGGCAAGGATCACGGCAAAAATCAAATAGTATACATACTGGGGGTTCTTAAACAATCTGGTAATATTCACATTTTTAGCACTCCCCGTTGCCGATACGGTTCTGTCAGTCTTTATCCTGGTACAGGAAAAAACAGTCAACCAGCCCATAAAAAACAGAACCAGAAACAGTACCCGGGTGGTTGAAAACCTGTCGATCAAACCTCCGCATATATAAACCATTATAGCAAAGCCTACCGAACCCCATAATCTGACGCTTCCGTATGATACATCCTTTTCAGTCTTCAAACCCTGAACAACCCAGCTGTCCAGTAAAGGTGAAAGGGGGGATTCAAAAAAAGTAACCAATGCTAATATTATACCAACAAATACAGCCGATGAAATAAACGGAACGGGTTGTATTAACACTATTGCTGCCACCAAGATGATGATAAACACTTTTTTTACAGATCGTATCCGATCGCTTACCATACCCCAGAACGGCTGGGCAAATACAACAATCAGAGAATTTATAGCCATTATAGTTCCTATAACGGTGTTGCTGAAACCCTTCTCCTGTAAAATGACCACTCCATAGGGATAATATGCAGCAAATGCTCCCCAGAATAAGAATTCCAGAAACGAAAAATGCAGCTGGATTTTATTCGCTTTGTGAATTCCCGCCATTAACCTTTTCATAAAAAACCCCGTTTCCTGAAATATCTTCTGGTGAAATGAAAGCATATACTTATTGTTTTTCCAGGATCTTTGACAAATCTACATATAAATAATTATAACACTGATTTGTTAAAAAGCAATATCAGGACCTGTAGCCCTTACTCCAGCTTCTGAATACAAAAAGAGCCGAACTTTTTTTCAGCCCGGCCCTTTACCAATCTCTTCAGTTTTATCCGGCTGCAGTTTTATCCCACTGCTACCTGTTTTCTGAATACCAGTTTACCGTCCTCTGCATCTACAACTACCCGGTCACCCATTTTAATGCGCCCGGCCAGAATTTCCTCTGACAGACTGTCCTCAAGGGTTTTTTGTATAACCCTTCTTAATGGTCTGGCACCATAAACCGGATCAAAACCCTGTTTAATCAACAACTCTTTTGCTGCTTCGGTCACCTCAAGATGGATATCCTTATCCTTTAAGCGCTGAGCTACGCCCTTGAGCATCAAAGACGCAATCTTGTTCAGATGGACATCATCCAGCGCATGGAATACAATAATCTCATCCAGGCGGTTTAAAAATTCCGGTCGGAATACTCTTCGCAGCTCTTCCATAATATTTTCCTTCATCTTCTCATATTCGCCTGCAGCCACGTCATCTGCTGCAGTAAAACCCAGAGTCTTCTGTTTTCTGATAGTATGGGCTCCCACATTGGATGTCATTATTATAACCACATTCTTAAAATCAACAGTCCTGCCCTTACCATCGGTAAGCCTGCCATCTTCAAGAATCTGAAGCAATATATTGAAAACATCCGGATGAGCCTTTTCAATTTCATCAAGAAGGACTACCGAGTAAGGCCTTCTCCGTACCTTCTCAGTCAGTTGTCCGCCTTCATCATAACCTACATAACCGGGAGGCGCCCCAATAAGTCTGGACACGGTATGTCTCTCGGAATACTCGGACATATCGATGCGAATCATGGCATCCTCATCGCCAAACAGAGCCTCAGCAAGAGCTTTGCACAGCTCGGTCTTTCCAACACCCGTCGGACCAAGGAACATAAATGATCCTATAGGCCGTTTGGGATCCTTCAATCCGGCATGAGCCCTTCTTATTGAGCTGGATACGGCGCGCACAGCTTCATCCTGCCCTATTACACGCTCATGCAGGATTCCCTCCATTTTAAGAAGCCGCTCGGATTCTTCCTGCTCCAGTTTTTGTACGGGAATACCCGTCCAGCTCGATACAATCTGGGCTATATGCTCTTCGGTAACCGAACCTGTATTGGTGGTGTTCTCGGTTTTCCATCTTTCCTTTTCCTTCTCAATCTGATCCCGGATGTTCTGCTCCTGATCCCGTATTTGTGCTGCCTTTTCAAAATTCTGGTTCATCACAGCTTCTTCTTTTTCCTTCTTCAAAGCCTCCAGCTTTTCCTCAAGTTCCTTTATATCGGATGGTGGTGTAAATGCCTGCAGCCGTACCCTGGAAGCCGCCTCATCTATCAGGTCTATGGCTTTGTCGGGAAGATACCTGTCGGTTATATAACGGGCAGACAATTCCACTGCATCCCTTATTGCCTGATCGGTAATTCTTACCTTATGGTGAGCCTCATATTTGTCCCTGAGCCCAAACAATATCTGAACTGCTTCCTCCTTGGACGGTTCCCCAACCATTACGGGCTGGAAACGCCGCTCCAGAGCAGGGTCTTTTTCAACATGTTTCCTGTATTCATCCAGTGTAGTAGCACCAATAGTCTGAATTTCTCCGCGGGAAAGAGCTGGTTTCAGAATATTAGATGCATCGATGGCACCTTCAGCAGCCCCTGCACCTATAACGGTGTGCATTTCATCAATAAAGAGAATTATATTGTTTGCCTTCCTTATTTCATCCATTATGGTTTTCAGCCGCTCTTCAAATTCTCCTCTGTATTTTGTCCCGGCTACCATGGCCGGTAAATCCAGAGTAACCACCCTTTTATCCCTTAAAAGCTCGGGAATATTTCCTTCAATGATCCTTTGGGCCAACCCTTCTACTATTGCAGTCTTTCCCACACCCGGCTCCCCGATCAAAACCGGGTTGTTTTTAGTCCTTCTTGCCAGAATCTGAAGCACCCGTTCCAGTTCCTTTTCCCTTCCTACCACAGGATCCAGGTTACCTTCCCGCGCCATCTCGGTAAGATCCCTTCCAAACTGATCCAGTGTAGGAGTATTGCTCTTTCTTCTCTCGGTAGCACCTCTGGACTCGGCGTGCTCCTCCTTTAGAACCTTGATCAACTGTTCTCTGACACTTTGAGGGTCTACGCCCAGATCCTTAAGTATTCGTGTGGCTACCCCCTCTCCTTCTCTGATAAGCGCCAGCAAAAGGTGTTCTGTACCTATATAGTTATGCCCAAGATTTCGAGCTTCGTAGAAGCTAAGTTCCATTATTCGTTTTGTTCGGGGTGTATATCCAAAACCTTCACTAAAGTTATAATTCCCTCGTCCGATTAAAGATTCCACCAGGCCTCTGACCTTTGCCACATCGGCCCCTAACTGTTTAAGCACCTGGGAAGCGACACCTTCCTCCTCCCGCAAAAGCCCCAGCAAAAGATGCTCTGTACCCACGTAGTTATGTCCAAAAGATCGCGCTTCCTCCTGTGCATACACCAACGCTCGTTGTGCTCTCTCCGTAAATCTACCAAAAAACGCCATTTGGCTACCCTCCATTTCCTTTGCTTGATAAACCTTTTTCTTATATAGACTAAACCTGCATGCCGGAATATGTTCCAATCGTCCCGGCAGTCTACATAATTCAGTTTATTGATATAATAATTATTATATGCAGATTAAGCATTATACAATCTTACTCAATTCATTTCTAACCCTTTCAGCCCTGATTGAATCCAGATCTTCATCCTGTCTGCCAATATAAGCTTGCAGATGAGCCGGCTGGCACTTAACCATCAACTCATTAATCTTTATGCTGTCTATATTCTTTATAATACCCATGTCAACACCCAAACGCAGCTGCGACAGCAAGGACATGAATTCCTTCAAACCCAGTTTCCTTGCATGTGTCAGTATACCCAGGGCACGCCATATACGGTCCTCGAACTGAATCCTGTTAGATTGAAGCAAAGCTTCCCTTGCCCTTTTTTCATTCTCCATTATCTGCCGAACTGCAATATTAAGATTGCTTATTATCTCCTCTTCCGACGGGCCAAGGGTAATTTGGTTGGATATCTGGTATATATCCCCCGTTGCCTCACTGCCCTCTCCATATAGCCCACGGGCAGTCAGTCCTACCTTGGAGATGGTTTGTATAACAGTATTGATATAGTTTGTAGCCACCAATCCCGGCAGATGCATCATCATTGAAGCCCGCATGCCTGTACCTACATTTGTCGGACAACTGGTTAAATAACCAAGTTGTTCGTCGTATGAATACTCAACGCTTTCCTCAATAATATCATCAACCTTGCTTAAAAGTTCCCAGGCCTTTTCCAGCTGGCATCCGGGGAAAATTGATTGCATACGAATGTGGTCTTCCTCATTTATCATGACACTGATCTGTTCGTTTTTATTAATAAGTACAGCGGCTACATCCGATCGTTCCAGCAGATCGGGGCTGACAAGATGCTTTTCAACCAGTACATACTTCTCAATATCGGTTAAATTTTTTAAAGCTATATAATCAAAGTCACGACTTATAATGGAATTGCTGTCCAAAATGCTGCTTTTTACCATATCGGCAACCCTTTGGCAGACATCCTTACTTGCCATGGATGTAAATGGCAGCTGTGCAATGTTTCTGGCAATTCTGATGCGGCTGCTTATTACCATACCGCCACAGGGCCCGTCCTCATTTATCCAGCTCATACCATATTCCCCCCTATCACTGGCCTGCCTGCTTTTCAAGTTCCCTTATCCGGTCTCTTAATCTGGCCGCCTCCTCGAAATTTTCCACTTCAACTGCTTTCTGTAATTTGGATTTCAACTGCTGGATCTGACGTGTTATCCGCAGCTCAACCCCGGCTCTCTTGGGCACCTTACCGTTATGAACGGTATTACCATGAATTCTCCTTAGTATAGGAACAAGTTCGTCGGAAAACTGCTTATAACATTCTCTGCATCCTAATCTGCCGATTTTCCTGAACTGTTCAAATTTCATTCCGCAGTTCTTACATTGACGTACACCTTCTTTTTTTACTGACACTGAGGGGCTGTCCATACCCATGAATCCGGCCAGTAAATCGTTGATCGAAAAAGGAACTGATATATTAAATTGTCCTTTCTGCCGTGCACATTCCTCACAAAGATAAAATTCGGTCTTATTGTTATTTATGATTCTTGTCAGATGGACGGTAGCTGGCCTAGTCTTACATTCCTGACACAGCATTTCCCCACACTCCTCTTTTCTTAGTATGACTTTCCCTCGGATAAAACCTCCTTCCGGCCCTTCAACGGATGTTTCTCCCGACGGATTTCCTGAAATACTCAGCTGCGCATTGTTTTAATACTCATCAGCATGGACTTCATAAGATTAGCCCGGATACTGTCTTTTATATTTGAAGGAAGAGCGGTCAGAGCCTTATCCTGAATAGCCCATTTCATGATAACCGATTCCCTTCTGGTAATAATACCCTTACTTAACATGTTATAAATAATATCTTCAGCGGCCTGCTGGGATAGCCGGCTACCTATCCTTTCCCTCAGCAGATACATTATATAATCATCATCGTCCACATCCAAACGAATTATACGGATATACCCTCCGCCGCCCCTCCGGCTCTCTATATGATATCCTCTATCAAAGGAAAATCTCGTAGCCAGAACATAATTTATCTGGGAGGGTGCACATTCAAAGTAATCAGCCAGCTCGTTTCTTTGGAGTTCAAGCTTTCCATCGCTTTCATTCAGCAATGTTTTGATAAAATCTTCTATCATATCGCTTAATCTGGCCATATTGTACCACCTCTTTTGTTTTTGACTTTCTTTGACTTTCTATAATTATTATACCTTATTTTCCCTATAAAAAAACATTAGAATTCACTGGTCTTATGTTTATATTGTTCCCAGATTCAGATTACTATTAACAAACTCTTAAAATCGGAGTTTTTCTTCTCTTTTCTAGTAATATTACCTTGTTTCATTTATTCATGGTACAACCTTACGGCCATCCCGGCAATCCGGTTTTAACTATCGCTCATATTTTATATAAACGCTATATTGTTATCTCAAAACGCCATAGAAATATTCTCATATTATTCAAACTGAATAATTGTCTATATTTTAGGTCAAAATCTATACAAAAATCTATAATCATGATAAACTATATAACAACATCATTATAATAGTATAAAGGAGGGCCATATATGGAAGGCATAGGATTACAGCTTTATTCCATAAAGGAGCTGACTCAGAAGGATTTTATTGGTGCCTTAAAGGATGTAGCCCGGATTGGCTACGATGGAGTGGAATTTGCAGGTTTTTTTGACACTCCTGCAAAGGATTTGAAAAAAGCACTGGAGGACCTCAATTTAAAACCATGCGGCAGTCACACAGGCATAGACCTTCTGCAAAATAATCTGGACGAAGTAATACAATACAATCTGGAGATAGGCAACCCATACATAATATGTCCCGGACTTCCGCCGCATATGAGGGACAGTGCAGATGCCTACAGGAAACTGGCAGATCTATTTAACAAGATTGGCGAAGAATGTAAACGCCATGGCCTCCAATTCGCATATCACAATCATGATTTTGAATTTGAAAAATTCGATGGTGAGTATGGACTGGATATCCTGCTCTCAAACACCCAGCCGGATCTGGTGCATATGGAACTTGATACATTCTGGGTTGAATACTGCGGTTTAAAATCGGTTGATTTCATGAGAAAATATCCGCAACAGTGTTCAACTCTTATACACATTAAAGATTTAAAGAGTATGGAAGATAAGGTAAGCACCGAAATAGGAAATGGAATAATGGATTTTGTTGAAATTGTAAAGCTGGGTAAGGAGCTTGGCATTAAGTGGTATATTGTTGAGCAGGAAGAATTTGAAAAACCGCAGCTTGAAAGCATAGAGGAAAGCCTGAAATATCTGAGGAGTATTCTGTAGGAGGTGCAAAGAATGAAGAACGGTAAAATTAAGGTCGCTGTCATAGGTGCAGGAAATATTGCCCAAAATGCCCACATCCCGTCCTATAAAAATCAAAAAGATGTGGAGATAGTGGGAATATGCGATATTAATCTTGACAGGGCCAAGGACGCTGCAAACAGGTTTAATATCAAATATGTTTCAGACAAGTACCAGGAAATTCTTGATATTGAAGAAATTGATGCTGTAAGCATATGTACTACCAATGATGCCCACGCAGAAATCGCTATTGCAGCAGCCAATGCAAAAAAACACATACTTTGTGAAAAGCCGATGGCTATGAATGTAAAAGAGGCCGAGGATATGGTTAAGGCTGCAAGGGATAACAACATTATCTTCATGATGGGCTTTGTAAACCGTTTTCGTGCAGACAGCAAATTAATAAAAGAACTGGCTGATGCAGGCAAATTCGGTGAGATTTATTATGCAAAGGCTGGATGGTTCAGAAGACGCGGTACTCCTCTGGGCTGGTTTACCAACCTGTCCAAATCAGGCGGCGGTCCGGTCATAGACATAGGTGTGCATGTAATAGACCTGACATGGTACTTTATGGGCAAACCAAAACCCATCAGTGTAAGTGCTGCAACCTACAACAAAATTGGCGATTACAAGACCAAGGGTGTAAGCCGCTGGATAGCATTGGATGCCGACAACATAGTATTTGAAACTGAGGATTCGGCTTCCGGTTTCATACGTTTTGAAAACGGTGCCACTATGACAGTGGATGTAAGCTGGGCAATCAATGGAAAGGACACCGGTATATTCAGTAATATATTCGGGACCAAGGCCGGAGCCAGCTTAAATCCGTTTGTGATCTATGATGAGCAGGAGAATTATCTATTCGACTCCGCTCCCGTGATTAACTCGGAAAACAGTTTTGACAATGAAATAAACCATTTCATCGAATGTATACGGGAAGGCAAAGAACCTATAGCAACTGCCGAGGATGGTCTTGAGGTACAAAAGATGCTCAACGGCATCTATGATTCAGCAAAGCTGGGCAGGGAAGTAACCCTCTGATTTGCAGCTTTTTAGATTATTAATAATATTAAAAACCTCCTGTACGATGCAAAGCGCATCACACAGGAGGTTTTTTATCTGAATAATGCTTTTATTCAGGCTGCTGATACTAATCTTTTATTACCCGTTTACCCAATTCGGTATCCGATATTGCGTCCTTGCTGAAAGGTGTGAGACGCAGTCTGTATTTAAATTCGTGGGGTAACAGCTTGTACTGGGGAAGCTGCCCAGGTCCACAACTGGCAGTACCAAGTCCATGCTGCTGGTAATCCAGATTCAAAGTGATAAAGTCCCGTTTTACCAGTTCATAGGTATGGGTAGCTTTGTCAAGATCCTGTGTTGTAAACCAATGAGCACTGAAATCAAACTTAGGCATTCCCACGGCCATCAGTCCAATACCCCTTGTATTGGTAAATGCCACCCATTTTGTATCGGTCCGGTTGCCGTTTTCCTGCGGCCGTACATAAGGTGTATACAGATCATCCACGCTGCATCTGTATATTCCAAAGCGATTGGCAAGCTTGCTGTCGCTGTAGGATTCGCCAGGACCACGGCCGTACCATGAAACCATATCCAGCTGCTTTATCAATGCCATTTGAAGCCCTATTCTCGGAAGGGTTTCCGGCAGCTTACCCTGAGGAATACCATGAACCTCAAGGATCACATCGCCGCTTCCGTAAATATCATAGGTATAATGGCACAGTATGCCCCAGTCATAGACAGGAGGAGCAATCCGGGAACTTACCCGCACCTTAATATGGTTTTCACTGCATTCCTCCCAATGCATTCCATCTATCCGGTGCTGCAGCTGATCCAGGCCCGCTCTGCGCCACATGGCTGCTTCGTGCACATCATTATCGGTGGGGGCTCTCCAGAAATTCATTTTTGGGCCCCTGACCAGCATATTCATTCCCTGATAATCCCATCTCTTAAGCAGACCGCGGACTCTGTCAAATGCCATTTCAAAGTCTGCGCCCCGAACGAAGAGTGTGTTCTCCTGTTGCTCGAAGGACAATGGTGGTGAAGATGCCACATGAATCACAGGTTGAGCCGGCGATTCATCCGGTAGCTTAAACTGTGCCCAGGCTAACTCATACCCTTTTTCGGCCCAAAGTGTATCATTTGCAAGAATAAAACTTATGTTCAGCCAGTAGTCAGTACCCGGTTTTGCACACTTTGGCATTTCCACAGGTATATCTACAATTTCGCTGTCCCCTGCCTTTATATGAGGCATATCCAGACAGCCTTTCTGAATAACCTGGCCATCAGCTTTTACATCCCATGATAATAACAGATGATCCAGTGATATAAAGTCATACCGGTTGATAATCCTGACCTTACCTTTTTGAAGATCCATTTCCTCAACCTTGACCGGTTCCAGTACTTTCTTATATTCCAACAGTCCTGGAGAAGGTGTTCTGTCAGGGAACAACAAACCATCTATGACGAAATTCCCGTCATTAGGCTGATCCCCAAAATCCCCGCCATAAGCAAAATATTCCTGCCCGTCAGCGGTTTTTTGACGGATGCCGTGATCCAGCCATTCCCAGACACAACCACCCTGAAGCCGTTTGTATTTATAAAACACGTCCCAGTATTCCTTAAGACCTCCGGGACCATTCCCCATAGCATGGGCGTATTCGCACAAAATATGAGGTCTTTTCATGGAAGTCATTTGTCCGACTTCAGCCATTTTCTCTACCGAAGTGTACATCGTGCTGTACACATCAGCTGCTTTGGGCTCCAGATCCTCTTTATCAAATATACTACTGGTCTCACCTTCATAATGGATAAGACGGGTAGGATCTATCTCACGGGCTTTTGCAGCCATAGCCTCATGGTTACACCCGAATCCCGACTCATTACCCAGTGACCACATAATAATGCTGGGATGGTTTTTATCACGTTCTACCATCCGTACCATTCTCTCAACATATGCATCCTGCCATTCAGGATTGTCACTTAACTGATTCAAATCGTCAATAACGGTAAAACCGTGGCATTCCAAATCAGCTTCATCAATGACGTACAACCCGTACTCATCGCAAAGATCGTAAAATCTGGGGTCATTGGGATAGTGGGAAGTCCTTACAGTGTTTATATTATGACGTTTCATAAGAATTACGTCTTTTATCATCGCCTCCAGAGGAACCGCTCTTCCAAGATCCGGATGATGATCGTGGCGGTTCACACCCTTAATCATAATCGGTACACCATTGACAAGAAAATTACCGTCTCTTAATTCAATGTTTCTGAAACCTACCCTGGAAGGAATAACTTCCTGTACCTGTCCCTGATCGTCCTTAATGATAAATAGCAGCTTGTACAGATACGGGTATTCCGCCGACCATTTTTCCGGATTGGATACAGGGATTTCAACCTCCAATGTCTTCTGATCGCCTCCCGGGACAGAGATGTCACAGCTCCACGGTTGTTGTAACACGGAAGAACCCTGAGCATCCAACAGGTCTATCTCCATCCTGTAACCGCTGGCTTCACATTTGGAATAATTATTAAAAAAGGCTTTGATATTTAAAACAGCGTCTCTGTACTCCTCGTCCAGTTGAGTTTTTATAAAAAAGTCATACAAATGGAGTTTGGGACGGGCAATCAGATATACGTCTCTGAATATGCCGCTTAACCACCACATATCCTGATCCTCAATATAGCTTCCATCACACCATTGATATACCCTTACAGAAACACTGTTCCTGCCGGTGCGAACCAACCGGGTAATGTCAAACTCCGATGGCAAACGGCTTCCCTGACTGTATCCTACTTCCCGTCCATTCACCCAAACATGAAATGCACTGTCTACCCCTTCAAACCTCAGGCATATCCTGTGTCCTTCCCAGTCTTCAGGTATGTAAAAGTCACGTCTGTAGCATCCTGTAGGATTTTCGGTGGGTGTTCTGGGAGGATCCACGGGAAAAGGATATATAACATTTGTATAATGGGGACGCCCGTAACCAGCCAGCTGCCAGCTCAAAGGCACCTCTATATCATCCCATGCACTGACATCGTAGTCTTCCCTGTAAAAGCCTTCTGGTGATTCAGCCGGTGTCTGGCTGTAACTGAATTTCCATATACCGTTGAGCAGCTTAAAATACCTTGAAGCCCCAGGTTGCCCAACTAAAGCCGAGTCCACATCATGATAGGGGATATAATATGCCCTGTCCGGCATCCGGTTGCGATGCAAAACCTTTAAATTCTCCCAATCATTAATAATCCTGGCCATTGCCTTCCCTCCCTC
>LFTM01000260.1 GCA_001513505.1 Clostridiales bacterium DTU092
TACCTTTATGAATCTGTTTCAATATTGCATTTTTAATCATAATATCCTTACTCCTTTTCTTTACACCATTTAGGATCAATGATTACTCCCTGCTCTATTAGTGTGGACTGAAGTTTATTTATGTTGAGGTGATTAAAATTACCATGATTTTCCCGGCATAAAAGCGCAGCCGCCGTTCCTGCAGCCTGGCCAGTCACTGCACAGGGCGGAATAACCCTCATCACATCCCATGTATCTCCATGAGCAGAAACACATCTTCCTGCAGTTATAAGATTCTTAATCTTTGCGCCTATCAAACTTCTAAATGGTATGTAATATATAGGACCCCTTTTTCTCCAATCTCCCGTCATTCCTATTGTATCATTAAAATAATATCTTTCATGATGTTCTTCCATAGTAACTTGCCCCTCTAACCTCCTGGTCATACGAAACTGCGGAATTGCGGGAATTATCAAGGGATATATATTATCATTTCCTCTTATTTTTCTTAATTGATGAATCTTATCAAGTATAAACTTTCTGGCATCTATATTTAACGCATTAACATCTCTCCAGTCATCTCCCGCATATGTCCTGCTTCCCGGTGGTGTTGGCTCGTATAGCGGATCGGTTAACTGATGCAGTTCAACATTTTTTCCATCATATGAATAAAACCATCCTGCCCTCCTGTTTGTGTCAACTGAAACGGTCTTCTCCCCTGATACATAGCTAACATCAGCGTCCCCCGTAGCGTCTATAACAGCATTACACCGGATAGCGCCCCTTCCACCTTTATTCTCAACTATTACTGCTTCTATCCGGTCATCATCCATAGCCACGCTGCAGAACCTGGTATCATAAAAAAGTGATACTGAATTTTCCAAAAGCAGTTCTTCCATTGAAATAGCAAAGGAAGCCGCATTGAATTCCAACCTATAGCGGATTTCCTTACGTTGAGATATATCCCCTCCCTGTTTCCAGCACTCCGGGATCTGTCCGGGCCCGTATTTTATTGACGCTTTTAACAGCTCTTCACCGATCCCTCCTATAACCTGATTGCCCATCCCGTCACAGAGAGGCAAGTATATAACTACCAATCCCAGAGTTGCCAAACCCCCAAGCATATTTTCCTTTTCTATCAAACATACCTTGGCACCATTTCTTGCAGCAGCTAAAGCAGAGGCTACTCCGGCTATCCCTCCACCCACAACTACAACATCAAAGGTATCAATAACCGGAAGCTTTTTCTCTTTTTCAATGATCATACCGCATTCCTCTCCTTCCCTAACATCATCATGAACTTACAGAAAAGCACTTCTTCTTTCATTGGGACACTCGCCCATTCTGGCTACAGTAATAACCGACAAATAATCCCGTATCATCTTTCTCTTGACATTCATTTGCTCAAGATACAAATCTGCCAGCGTTTTTCTTAATTGTTGCAATTTCTCTTTATGTTTAACCCCTTCCGGTATTGGGGTGTATTGAACCAGAAATACAGTTCTTGCTATGTCATACAAAAAAGGTCCATGGCAAATATTCATGAAGTCTATAACTGCAGTTTTTTCATTATAAATAAATATATTGCCCGGATGATAGTCACCATGGCAAAGAGAGTTTCCATCCGGCAGTTTATCTATAATTGATAATGCTTTTTCCCTTTCCTTCAAATCTTGTACCCTCTCTATATCACGTCTCAAAAAATCCTTATAATTCGGCACATCACTAATGCTGTACTTAATAATTTTCTTGTGTAATCTTGCCATATATACCGCACATTTATAAGCATTCTCGGTTTTTATAACCCAGTCCAATAAAGATTCACCATCTAACCTATCATATATGATGCCTGCTTGTTCACCACAATAAATAACTTTGTATGCAATGGGTTTTGGAAAATCCATATCCCGTATTAAGCTTGCATTCTTAAATTCTCTTATTATTGCTTCCATAGGATAACCTTGGTGAAAAAGTTTAAGTACCTTGTTGGAACCCCATTCGTATACAATCGCTGTATTGCCTGTACCTATAATTTTTTCATATTCCATTTTTGCTTAACAGCTCCTTATGTAGAATTCATTACAGTTTCAATGAAATTTCTTCTGCTTTTCCGCTTTCAGCAGAATTATATATTGCTAAAATGGAAGCTAAAACTGGTATAGACTGGCTAATATCGCAATAGTAAGGCGTACCGTCTACAACCCATTTTACAAACGCGTTCATGCTGCGGCTTAGAGCATGGACACCCCTTCCTTCCGCTTTGTACCGGGGTACACGTACACCGTAAAATTTTGTCCTTGGAAAATAAGGGCCGGTATATGTAGCCGTCCCCTTTTCTCCATAGACGGTAATAGTTACGGGTTGCTCCTTTGCTGCAGCCATTGAGCTGGTTACCTGAAGGATTCCGCCACATGAAAGTTCCACCATACCCATTGCCGTATCTTCCACCTCTACATTATGGAACTTTGCATTCCGTATCATCCCCATAGCACGACTCGGTTTGCTATTAAAAGCCCAGAGTAAAATATCCAAAGCGTGGGAGCCCTGTGTCAGCAGAGTACCTCCACCTGCTTGATCTTTGTACGTATGCCATTTGCTTTCGATGAAATATGACTCATCCCGAAACCAGGGAACATTGCAAATACCATAATAAAGCCTGCCAAGATCCCCATTTTGAGCAGCCTTAACCATTCTAAAGCACGCATGATCGTAACGGTATTGGTAATTCACCCCAACCTTAACCCGGTTTTCCTCCGCCAGCCTCTTTAGTTCCAAGGCATGTTCCAAAGTGGTAACTATAGGTTTTTCACATAATACATGGACACCTTTTAGAATCAAGTCCTTAACGATGGAATAATGCAGGAAATGAGGAACTGCCACATAGGCCGCATCAATTTCCTCATTGGCCAACATTTCATTATAATCTTTATAGGCACCTGCATCTTTATATCGGGCAGCAAATTTTCGAGCACGACTTTCATCCGGGTCCGCAAAACCTACAACCTTAATATTTCTGTCCAGTTTTGTCAGCATCATCATGTATTTGGTAATGTCTCCACAGCCAATAACACCTATCCGCAATTTCTTCATAATTCACTCTCCCGCCTTGTAATCCAAGCCAGAGCGTCACGAAAGATGCTTTGAACCCTCCAGTTTTCAAAAGTGGATGCATAATGACCTAATGAAAAACAGAAAATCCGTCCGCTATTTTCTTCCCTGGCCCATGCGACCGGAACCTTTTCCCCATTATAGATACCATACCATAAGGTATCAATCGATTGATCATAGTCATGCAGGTATAGCTCCTCTTTGAGTATAAAGGAGACCGGAGAATTAACTTCATGAATCTCTATTGGACCGGGAGAATCATGGCCTTTAAATCTGCTCCCCAAAATCTGGCTATACTCAGGAGTTGTTTTAAAGGAAGCCATAGCACCATGCACTGCCATCAACCCTCCGCCCTGGGAAAGGTACCGTCTGATACTGGTCAAAAACTCTGAAGCATACCTGTTTGGCAGTTTCTTCTCGTGCATTAAAAGAATAATTCCGTCAAATTGCCTGTCATCTGATATATCGTCTTCCACCATACGGATCAAATCCTTAAAGTAACTGGTAAAGATAAATTCGTAATTTCGGTTTTGTTCATCATTGGAAAAGGATATAAGCATATCACGAAATTTTCGGCGTACCTGTAAAGACGGATGAAGCCATCCTTTGGATAATACCAATAACCTTTTTATATTTGACGCTAGCTTCTCTTGATTAACCAAAATATTGCTGGTTTTATCGTTTTGCTTATGCAAACCCTTATACCCTCCTGCTCTCTGATTCTTATTAGCTTATATCTTATAGATTACGTGATCGTTCCATGCTCCCTTATCATCTTATCAAAATTAAGATATAAATAATGCCCTTCCCACTCTATCCGAATCTCCTCCGGTTTTCTCGGAATACGCCCATATGGAGATATCAGCCTGGGGTATTCCAAAGACATCTCCTGCTTGTCCACGTAAAACCTTTTTCCGTATGTCACTTCATAGAGATGCTTTCCTCTGTATACCAATGTTTTAGTCGGCTCATCAAAATAAATTTCCCTGGATTTCAGCTCCTGAACAAAGGAATCAAAATCGCCGAATTGTGCAGCGGTACCTATCTCACAAATCCAGTATGTCACTTTTCCTCTTTGAATCCACTCTGAGGGATCCGCAGGAGATGCTTCCAAAGGATAACGGCCGACCAGCATGATATACACATCTTTCAACCGGCCAAATAAGTATCTGTCTTCTATTTTAACTTCATCAAAACGGCCGGCAGGAAACCATGCATGGGTATAATTAATACGTTCTTTTTCCATAAAACCTCTTCGTTTTCTCAAATCGTATATACTTATATGTACATTCTCATACTGCACCGAATAAGGATGAATTCCATTCCCTACCCAATAGCCCGGAGAAAAATTACGGTCAACATCCTCAAAAGCAGATGCACCCGGATGGGTGGTAAAAACCGTCACTTCGGGAGACAAAGTTGCCTGCCAAATATGCTGCTGATCTCCAAATGTACCGGGATGATGGGCCTGAGCGGTCGATAGCATAAAGTCTTTTGTTTTATATGTATAAGTATTTGCCCGTTGAATTGCAATTCCCTGAGTAACCGGGTTCAGTATGCGGACCACAAAAGGAAGGATACCGGAGCGTTTTAAAATTTTCTTGTTCACCATGCTTAATTCTTTAAGAAAGCTGTTATTGTGCAGCTTCCAGCTATCAAACATTTCCAGAGTAATCTCTATAGATTCAGGATTTGTAAAGCTTTCCATTCCCCAGAGAAACAGACCCGTAGTATCAAAATCTTTTAAATCATCAAATTCATCCCGAATCTCGGACAAATTCAGCCCCATGGAATCCTGTATCACAACCGTACCATTATCTCTGCCAATGGCACGAATGACCTGGGGCATATCATAGTTTTTCATCAAAAGAAATCCTGAGGAAATACGTGAGTAATCATACTCATCCCTATACCTGAACCCCCACACCGCCTGACTTATATCCAATGTATCCTGATGCAAAGGATATTTCTTTTGTTTCTCATAGCAGCGTCCGCTGGCCGCACAAAATAACCCATACCAGGAATGCATGGCCATATCAAGCAGGATCAGATCCAGTATCATTTTAGATTTTATCTGAATTTCCCGGTCCCGGGCAAAGTCAATCAACAAACAAAGTGCACCAATGTCCTCTTCATAATATGTATTAGAGTGCCATTCACTAAAACCGTATAGAAACCTGTATCTCAACCAATGCAGAATATGCTCTTTTGCTTTATTCTTTAACTGCCGGCCGCCAAGAGAACTGTTGGTAAAAACCTTATCAGGGTACAGTTGCCCTGCCAGAAACGCCTCTGAGGCGAACAATATCTGATGATTTTCTGACCAAAAACACATGTCATCTTCGCCAGGCTCATCCATGAAATATCTGAAGTTTAGTGTAGTCTCTTCCATTAAGTCAACGGTTTCTTTACTTAACAAGTGACTATATTCATACAAACACCGCAAAACAGTAGCCAGACGGAAATCTGCACAGTCCAGCCGTAAGTTTATATATTCACAAAGATCGTGAATTGGACTTTCGTCAATCCGCTGCCCTTTATCCAGCAGTTTTATGTCAGGAAAACTCTTTGGGCCCATTTTTATTCTCATGTCGGGTTTCATATAAACTCTACCATCCTTCATATCAAGATAGTGTCAAATCTCTACATAATGCATACCCGTTAACTATATCAACGCTTTCTTCAAAGCATCCAGTTCCTCTTGAGAAATAGGATTCTCCGGGATATTTCCCCTTTGATACTCCAAATATTTGGTAATTTTTTCGGACGATTTTTGATCCAATGGATATTTTCTGGCAAGAAACCAGGTAACCCCTAGCAAAATAAAGGGAATAACTAAAATTATGATTTTTAGTGCCAATATAAGAGAATCCGGTTGTTCCATCAATATTGATCTGGTAACTCCATCTTCTACAACGGTCATCGGTTCGATATATCCGGCTAATTCTAACATAGATGATATTATGAATATTCCAATTGCAGCAGAAGTTTTTCGAGACAAGGTCATTATTCCACTGAATGAACCTGCTTTTCGCCTACCGTAGGCCATCTCACCCACATCCGTTACATCAGGAAACATAACCCATGGCATTACCACACAGCCTGCCACTCCCAGACCCATGAATACAGCGGTAAAATAAATAACCCAGTCTGGCCAGTTCGGCTGGATTAGAGCCATAAACAGTATTCCAACCATCCATATAAAGACGGAATTTTTTATAACGCCGGATTTTCCAATACGATAAGCAGCTTTAATTACCAAAGGTACACAGATCAACTGGGTAATCAAAAGGGCACCCAGCACATAATTCAGCTCGGAAGGACGTTTTAAATAATAATTCATATAGTAAGCAAAAATGGTGGATACGATATCCATAGCAAGAAATGAAAATAAATAGATAAATACCAGATATTTAAAAGTACGTATCTGGAAGGGTTCAAAGAATTCTTTTAACGACCATTTGTTCTCGGTTTGAGCATCTATATTTACTCGCTCTCTGGTAAATAAAAACATCAGTAAATATGGAATTGCAAAAAAGAATCCGAATGTTAACGCCATTATCATATATCCCGTTCGAAGATCCGGAAAAGCCTTTACAATTTCTATGGGAATCACAGCGCATATTAAACTGGAAGCCTGGGAAAAAACCAATCTGGTGCCATTAATCAGGGTCCGTTCTTTGAATTCAATACTGATTTCACTGCTCATAGCCGAATAGGGAACCATTACTATGGTAGATACGGTTTTGTACAGGAGATACGAAAACAGCATATAAAAGAAACGCACCAATTCACTGTCGTTGGAAATTGGATACCATATCAAAAAGAAGCTTGCTATTATACCAAAGAAACCTGTTAAAAAATAAGGCCTGCGTCTGCCCCAACGGGTTCGGGTACGATCGGTGATCATCCCCATCATCGGATCGGATATAGCATCCCAAACTTGAGCAACCATTATGACAATGCCTGCCAATGACGGTCTTATTTTAACCACATCGGTCAAAAATATCAGAAAATAGAAGTTGATGATTACTTGCGCCCCTCCACCGAACAAATCGCCGGAGGCAAAAATATAGCGCTCTCTTCTGGAAACCTTGTCTTGCAAGGCGGCCAACCCCTTTCTTTTTTGACTTTTCCAACATACCTGGATTTCCTCAAAAGGTTGTTTCTACGTGAAGAACATATATGAATAATGCTGTCTCATGGAAAAATAAAACTGTAAAACCCTTAACCATGCTGCTTTTCACAAACCGAAGTATTATGAAACTTGAGATGAGGTAAAATAATACATTAGAAAATTCCATATTCATTTATAAAAATTATATTAAAAACAGAAAGTCCGTGCAAGTGTTTTAGGACTAATCAATATAAGAGTACAGAAGACCGGTGCGACAAATCCCAAAATAAGCCAACATCCTGACTAAGATATATTTTGGTTATTGACATATGCTCATTATTGTTTTATACTTATTATGGGCATATGTCAATAACCTTTTTAATAATGCAGCTTAAATGATTGATTTTGGTTTACTAAAATGCAAGCCCGAAATCTTATTAATTATAGAGCGGGCTGCATGAATTCAAAAAGCATTTTAAAACTAAGGAGGTGTAGTTATGCCAAGAGGAGATGGAACCGGACCTTTGGGTTTTGGACCAATGACAGGAAGAAGCGTCGGTTTTTGCGCAGGTTTTGGGGTGCCCGGTTATCTCAACCCGATGGGAATCAGATATGGATTTGATTTTGGCAGAGGCCGTGGATTCAGAAGAATGTATCGCAGAGCTCCTTTTCCCGTATATCTATATCAGTACTATGGATACCCCGCATACCCTGCAGCGGATATAACTGAGCAAGATGAAAAAGAAGCTTTAAAAATGCAAGCTAAATATTTGGAAAAACAGCTTCAGCAGATAAAAAAACGCCTGTCTGAACTGGATGAAGATAAAGAGTAGAATATTCTAAGGTATATTGACATATGCCCAATAACCGGACTATTATATTTATATATTTATGTAAAGAGACTTCTAATGAAACGGAGCTGATATCTTGGCAAGGCCAACTAAATGGAGAAGGATCGAACATGTTCCCGTCATCCCCTATTTTGTTCCATCGGAAGAAGATGTAGATGAAATACCGGAAAATACGTTGCTTCTTGAAGAGCTTGAGGCCATTCGCCTGAAAGACTTGGAAGGACTTGATCAAAGCGAGTGTGCAGAAAGAATGGGTGTCTCTAGGCCAACCTTTCAGCGCATCCTTTTGGCCGCAAGGGAAAAGGTAGCCGATAGCCTTGTTAACGGAAAGATGATACGTATTGAGGGAGGCTATTTCACACTTAATATTTGTCCTGCAAAATGTCTGGATTGCAACCACGAGTGGACCGAACGATATGAGAATGCGAAAGCTATTTTAAACGGTGATTACAAATGCCCGGTTTGTGGTTCCAGCAATGTTGTTTGTGTGCAAAGGGACAGAGGAAGATTCTGCAGAAGACACTGCCACCGGCATGGGCGTCATGGCAGACATGGCCGTAGAATGAGAATCGAAGAATAAGCATAGTTTTAAAGCATCATCTGTTAGTGTAAAGTTACCGTAGGGAATTAGAGTAATAAATTACCATAAGAATTGAAAAGAAGATGACATCCTGTTAATATATTATTCACTATAATAAACAACTAACGAAAGGATGACATCTTCTATGTACAATAGTATACAACATTTTAACGAGTTTGGGGTAAGGAAAATCGAAAAAAAGGTAAAAACCTTTGTAAGGGAAGGGAAGGATTTAGCAGATCTAGTGTTAGGCATTAAGGAAGATCTATTTGAGCTAGGTCGTAATATACTTGTAGAGATACTTGAGGAAATGGACGAACATCTTAGAAAATCTGGTCTTAGAAAAAACAACTGGGAGATTGTTAGGAAGGATGAGACGGGTATTCTAACAACCTTTGGAACCATTAGATATAACAGGACTTACTTTAAGCCTAAGGCTGGTGGTAAGAGGAAATATCTTGTTGACGAGCTTGTTGGTTTGAAGCCTCACGATAGGGTGAGTGCGGATGTGGTTATTAATGTGGTGGATGAAGCCATAGACAGCACCTATAGGAAAGGTGGAGAGGTGGCTGGATATCTAGACGAAATAAGCAAACAAGCTGTTATGAATAAAATACATAACCTAAAGATAATAGAGCCTGAGCTTAAAGTGGATAAGAAGAGGGATGTTAAGATCCTATACGTTGAAGCAGATGAAGACCATGTTTCCCTGCAGAGGAAAGGTGATGAAAAAGATAATCAAAGCAAAACAGCTATGCCTAAACTTGTTTATGTACATGAAGGAATAGACCCTGAAAGAAGCAGTAAAACAAGGACCAGACTTAAGAATATTAAATACTTTGGTGGTATGTATAAAGAGAGTGAGGATCTCTGGCTCGAGGTCATGGAATATATAGATAAGCAGTACAACCTGGATTCAATTGAAACCATATACCTCTCTGGTGATGGAGCATCCTGGATTAAAACCGGGCTTGATTGGATCCCTAAAAGTAAGTTTGTTCTTGATAATTATCACCTTAAGAAATATATGATAACGGCAACTGCGCACCTAAATGATGAAGACATTTACCAAGAGCTAAAGGATGCACTTGATTGGCCAGATAAGGATATGGTTAAGGAAGTCTTTAAGAAGATACTTAAGCTAACTGATTCCGAAACGAAAAAGAAAGCAGTTAGGGATGCTAGGCGGTATATATTGAATAACTGGCATGGAATAGAAATAAAGGCTGAAAAGCGTGATGAGATAGTTGGTTGTAGCGCCGAAGGCCATGTAAGTCATGTATTCTCAAATAGGCTAAGTAGCAGGCCTAAGGGATGGTCCCAGATAGGTGTTGCTAAGATGTCTAAGCTTATCATATATAAGAAAAATGGTGGAAAGATTTATGATTTAGTTATGGCCCAAAAGCTTAGGGAGATGGAAACTAGTAAACATGAATTGCAGGATGAGTTAGTCAAAGAAGTAAGGAAGTTATCTGAAAGCAGGTATGCTAATTCATGGAATAGCAACCTGACTGTATTTACTCTGGGGAAGAAAACAGGACTATTTAATGAACTAAGGAGTATAGCAGGAATACGATAATATTAGTATTCAATGACAATAAAAAGCGATGGATGTATACCATCGACCCTATAGCTGGGCTACGCTGTCAAGCCCGGAACGTAGTGAAGTTTATTTTAGGCTTGACAGCAATGGCAAATGGTAAAATAGCTGTGTTTTTATTGAAAACACTAAATGGATCATTGGTGCTTTATCCTTTTATGCTATAATAGGTAGAACCACAGCAAACAAGTTGTAAAAGGCATGGCCTAGAGCTGATTAGAGTGTTAATGGTGTAGATAAAACTATAATACCAAACAGTCATCTGAATATATGGGAACTGTAACTTTAAGTAAAAATATCCCAGGATGTTATCTATTCTTCTTTTCCCTACAGTAAATTGACGCTATCCATACTCAACTACTCTTTGACGAAATCTCATTTCTTCTGTTATAATTGTTGACATAGGAAAGTACCTCCGATTCTTGTTCTTGGTTTAGTAAAGAACATTATATCAGAGGTCTT
>LFTM01000045.1:0-1251 GCA_001513505.1 Clostridiales bacterium DTU092
GTTTTATGGTATTTTGTTGTCCCACTGCATTCCCCCCCTGCTACTGCCCTGAATTATGTTCAGTTTTATCTGTTGGTTTATAATAAACCTGTATCCTGTCAAAACTGACACCATATATATTTGATATTAGCTCTTTTATCTTTTGCTTCTCTTCAGGATTATCCTGTGAATTGGAAATGACAGAGCTGTCATCCCCAATCTTAATCTTTACAGGCCGGATGTTTTCTTTATTACCATTGCCGATTTCTATATAAACACTTTCGATACCTAAAGGTTCTCTGTTATTTTCATCCGATCCGGAAAGATACACGTTTGCTTTCACCGTTTTGTATCCTGTTTGATTTTTTATCTGTTCTTCCATATGAAGTTCCAGATTCTTTTTAAAATTATTCTTTATTTCGTCCTGTTGCTTATAATCATTAAGTTGCAAATTATAATTCATGCCGGACATGTTCATTATGGCTGAATTTCTGGCAATAAATTTGTTTAAATCAGCCATCTGATTAAACATGTGAAAGATCGGTTTTAACATAACTGCAAGCAGTATTACTCCAATCAGAAAGCGGGCATACTTTTTAACATTCCCGCCAGGCAGGATTAAATCCGCTACAACTCCCAGTATGCTTATAGCAATGATATCAATAATCCATCCCCTGATTAAAGTTAGCATTGATCCACCTACCTTATCATGGTTGTTGCATTTCCAACTCCAATAATCAGTGTTATTATTATAAAGAACATCATAGCCATTCCCGCAACGGTTATTGACAAAATAATAAAGATATTACCAATTTCATTTAAACAATCAGCAATCCTGCTGTCAGCTACAGGTTCCAGCACCGCGCCGGTGAACTTATATATTACCATGATGCATAATATCTTAATCAACGGATACACGCATATAAAGGCTACTACCAGAAGTCCCATGACACCCACAGCATTTTTTATCAACAGCGAACAACCTACAACTGCGTCCACCGCCTTGGCAAATATTCCTCCTACAATCGGAACAAAGGTATCAACTGCAAATTTTGCAGTTCTTATGGATATACCATCTATGGATGCTGCTATTACACCCTGGACTATTAGTGCCCCTACAAACACGGTAAATATAATTCCCAATATCCAACCGCACAAATTTTTTAGCAGTTTGCCTAAGTGGTTCAACTGCACTCTGTCGCTTACATGATTAACCAGTATAATGGCTGTAGCAAACAATATTAGTGGAAATATTACATATCTGACAACGGT
>LFTM01000045.1:1282-4555 GCA_001513505.1 Clostridiales bacterium DTU092
TACCAGCAATACCAGCAAAACAGGCAGAAGTATCTGAATAAATGACAGCATATTATCAATCGTATGCCGCCCAACCGTAAGCACCGACGAAATGTTCTGTATTATCAAAAGCATCATTATCATGTAACAGCTAAAATGAGCTATCTCAACGGTTGCGGAATTCTCAAAAGAACCATGCATGTTATTAAGTATTCCACTAAAAACAGCCAATACTATAATCTTTGCCATCAGACCCAGGTTCTGAATTATCTCACCGGAAAACATATTTAATATATAAATCCATAGTTTTTTTATATCAAAATCGAAATCACCACTTAACAGCTTTTTTACAATATCTTTTGCACCTGTTTGATTAAAAATCGGGTTATCCTGCGCCTGAATATCCCGTATAAATTTATCGATATCCTTCAAATCAAGTTCATCCAGCTTATACTCAATATTCGCCCTCATCTGCTCCTCTAAGCTTTCAGCATCAGATATGTTTGGCTCAGCGTGCACTTTTACCGGCAACAAAAACAGTATTATTAGCAGCATATAAAATATTTTCATTCCATTTTCTCCTTAAGGAAGTATTTGGAGTATTACTTCAATTAAGGCTGCAAGAATAGGAACCGTTAAACTTAATATAATGATCTTACCTCCAAGCTCAATTTTTGATGCTATGGCACTTTCCCCGGCATCCCTGCAAACCTGTGACCCGAACTCGGTAATATAGGCAATACCTATAACCTTAAGTACGATGGATAAATGCATGGAATCAACATTGGCCCGGCTTGCTATATAATTTCATATATCAACCACAGATATTAATCTTCCTATAAGAAGCATCAAAATTATAATTCCTGTAGTTATACTTATATACATACCTAATTCCAGTTTTTGTTGTTTCAGTATAACAGCAATAACGGCGGCAACTATACCGAGCCCTGCAATTTGAAGCGCTTCCATGTTCATACTTTACTCTCCTCAGTAAAGCTGAAATATACTTTTAATATTGTTGAACAGATTGCTTATCATATCTATTACCATGAGAAGAACCACCACGATCCCCGCCAATGTTACCATCATAGAAATTTCCTCTCTGCCTGCCCTATTAAGCACGTGATTAAGCACGGATACTAATATTCCTATAGCTGCTATCTTAAAAATTATGTCCACGCTCATATATTAATCCTCCTATTTAAAACAATAGAATTACAATTGTTAACCCACCCAACAGTCCAAGACTTTTATACATGTTCTGGTATTTCGAGCATGCGGCTTCAGCTTGTTTTTCCTGATTTTTTAACTGATTCTGTAAAATTTCAAAATAACTGCGCTGGCTTTCTTTATCGCTGGCGCCCAAAACACCACCGAATGCAGTAAGGATCTCAATTTCTTCTGAATTAATATGCAGATATTTTTTGCATACTCTTAGAGATTCTTGCCAGGCTTCCGACACCGAATCACCTGACTTATCGATTAATCTGTCAGCAAACTCGTTAAACAGAACCCCTATATCCTCTTGAACAACCCCACTTATCTTTTTAACAGCTTCGGGCAAAAAAGTAGAATAGCTTATTATCTCACTCTCAAGCTGTGCAAAGGCCAGTTGAAGCGCCCTAATTTGCCTGATTCTTAAAACATAACGGTTTGCAGCCCTAAAACCAATAATTGTTGAGCATACCACTATAATTACGCTGCATATTATTTTTATGCTCATCATATGGGGAAATTACCCTCCTTTTCTATCTGACGGGATCCATCAGAATGTTTTTCATTGTATAGCCGTCATATATCTTTTCTACCGTTCCTACGCCCAGGGAATTACCCAAAACTAAGATCCTTTGAAATATTCTCTTTTCCAGAAGTTTCGAAAGAACAGGCCGGCGGGAGGCATCTTCAATATCACCGCTATGGGCGGTTGTAATGATTTTTATTCCGGCATTTAATGCCTCTTCTATGGCATCTGCATCTTCTGCTTTACCGACTTCGTCGGTAATTATAACGGCCGGTGACATGGCACGAATCATCATCATAATTCCTATGGCTTTTGGACATGCGTCCATCACATCCGTCTGAAAGCCTACCCTGTTTTGAGGAACACCTTGAAAGCATCCGGCAATCTCAGAACGTTCATCCACAATACCGACCTTTACACCGGTAAAACCCGGAAAACCATCGCTTAACTGCCTTGCAATGTCACGAATCAATGTTGTTTTTCCCATCTGAGGAGGAGATAATATCAGGGTATGATAAACCTCTGTTCCCGAGGTGATATAATGCATTATTTTGCTGGCCGAACCAACAACTTCCCGTGATATCCGTATATTAAATGAACTTATGTATTTCAATGTTTTTATTTTTCCATCATCTAAAACAGCTTTGCCCGCCACACCGACACGATATCCGCCTTTTAGTGTGATATACCCGTTTCGCAGCTCCTCTTCTACGGCATATATGGAATAATTGGAAATACGCTGCAGCATTCTTTTAGTATCCTGACGGGTGACAATATACGCACCTTTAGGAGAAAGAGAAGGCGTCCCATCTTGCTTTATGCAATAGCTTCTTCCACTGCTGAATATCATAAGCGGGCGCTCTTCCCGTATTCGAATCTCCTCCAGGCTTTTGGCAAAGCTTAAAGGAATTTTATTTATTATTATTTGAAGGTTCTCCGGCAGTGCTTCCAGTATGACCTTTTTCCATGCAGTATCGTCCTTCTCACCCTCCATAACTCGTCCTCCCTTTTAATAATATCTATGATGCAGTAATAAAGATTATCACAAAAATAAAAAGGAGGCAGCCGATTATTTCGCCTGCCTCCTATCACAATACTGCTGGCATAGTTTCTAATAGACATTCTCTATTGTTTCTACAGTTTCTTTCATTTGGTTATATATCTCCTCTGATTTGGTGCATAACATAATTGCCACATCGGTGCCCTTTCTGTCTATCACATATGACATCAAAATATACCAGTTTAATCTCTTTATAGCATTTTCAATAACATCAAACTGATCTTCGGAAAACATTATTGATATTCTGGCACAATCGCTTAGATACTTATCAAAATTAACAAGAGTGTTACATATATCATCCAGTGCATCCAAGGTAAAAGGAACTTCAGTTATTAACGCGTCAAAGATATGACCATCAAGATTAATCTCAGCTGAGTTACCAACATAATGCCTTGAGCCGTAATAGGTCAGACCCGGCTCCAATACCCTGTCTATATCAACACTGTAAACCTCAATATTTTTGTCTATGTATTTTGCCTGATACACAATACCG
>LFTM01000136.1 GCA_001513505.1 Clostridiales bacterium DTU092
CCCTTCAGTGAATGAAAGCTGTCCATAGGAATAATAGTGACTACATACTCCGAATCAGCATCAAACTTACAGTGGTCATATAATGGAACGATTTTTATAACACTTTCACTGTCAACAGGCACTATTTTGGGATATACATCGTAGTATTTCTGGTAATACGTTTCACGCATAATTTCATAAACCATGGTTACATCCATAAAAAGAATCCCCTTTCTATTTTATATCATAGTTCCGCCGGGTAATCGGGATATATATGAACAATATAAGCGGAAACACCCTTGAGGACATTGATGAACTCTCTCATTTATAATTATTATCAAAATAGCCTTTTATTGCAACACTTGTCATGATCTCCAGACATGGCAATTTTAGGCTTAAATAACCATCAATAAATTCAGGTTTTATACTGCTTCCATCGGGAATAGATAATACTGAATCAAAGGCCTTTGAGCTTTTTATAGATAGGGATATGTCCCTGATTTCAGGAATGAATTCAGTGACTGGACAATAACCTCCCGCCAGTATCTCTTTACCGCTATGGTTAACAAGATGAACAATCAAATCATTATCTTTTCTCATAGCTGTCATTTCAACATGGCCTTTACACTCTACCTTTACCAAAGGATCCGGCAGTAATTTATCGTACAATCCAATAAGCAGTCTGGAGATGTACGGGTTATGAAAGACCTCATGGGAAGTCAGGATAGGCCCGGCTATATAGATGACCTTTCCCTGCCCATAGGTACGATATGTTACAGCTGAATATCCCTCCCATTTTGAAGGTGGAGCAAAACCATGCCCAAATTCACTTCCTGCCTTTCCTACACGAAGGGGTGCTATATTCCTGGCTAATGTAACAGTCTCATGATGTGGTGTAACAAGCGCAAAATGACCACGTACCAGAATAGGATCTTCAATGCCATTGGTTTCACTTTCAATATAGCTGTAATCCAGGCTTTCTCTTCCGTGGTATTTAACACCTGCAAGCTCAAATAAATCTAAGTTAACATCATCTTTATTATCCGATTGAATTATAATGAGCTTCCCACCCCTATAGACAAATCTTTTAACAGTTTCTATTGTTTCAGAACCAAGATAATCAACCTCAGGCAAAATCAAAAGCCTGTAATTATCAATCTTTTCTCTAAGATTTTCAGAATTCATTGCAGTATAATGTCTGGCATTATTTACTAGTATATTAGCTATTGCTTTAAACTGGCGAATACGGTCAGACCTCTTTTTATTATCCGGAAAGATTTCAAACCTGGGGCCTACAACATGCTCAAAGGGATATAAGACAGCAGTCTCCGGTATATGTTCAGTGTCTGTTACATAGTCGCGTCTCTCGTTTATAAAATCAAATACTTCTTTTGTAATTGCATAAGCCCTGTCTTCCATATGCCCCTCAGACATTTGTCTGTCTATAAGATAAAATCCGCCTCCGTTTGCAATTGTAGCAGCAGCTGTATATTTCAATGTTTCAGGAGTATTATTACTCCAATCTCCAAGATGGTGTAAAAATCTGCCGCACATATAGTCAAAGGAAAGTCCGGTGCCCGCCCAATAACGGCAAAAGAAGCTGGCATCAGAACCACTGGTAAACAAATCACCTCTTAGGTGTTTTATATAGGGGACCGGCTGATCTGGCATACGGGCAGACCACTCCCAATTTACGGTTACCAAAACATTAGGGTTCTTTTCATGTATTGTTTGCAATATCTTTGAGTAGAACTCTCTATATTGATTATAGTACCACTTTACATACTCAAGCCAATCGGCATCCCTATTATCCTGCGGAATTGATTTACCAAATTTCCGCCTGCAGTTTTCACAATAACAAGGAATAAAATTTGTCATTGTATCATAGAACAGCTCATCAATATCATAGTTCTCAATGATTTCAAGGGCCTGTGGAATCAATAGTTCATCCAAATAGGGACTGTTTACACAAACCGGAAGATACTTTTTGCTAAATAGTAGTCCTTCTTTTGGTTGATTTTGACCAGGCTGCAGCATCCAATCGGGATGCTTTTTTATTATTGCAGTATCTAAAAATACACTATAATAACATGCAACGCCTAATCCTGCATTGCGACAGCCTTTAACAAATTCGGCCAACATATCTTTTTGGAGACCAGGGTGGACATTACCTATTTTTGTTGGATAATAACAAAATCCATAATGACATTTCGCAAACATGACCAGCTTTTCTATTCCTGCCGCTTTCGCTTTCCTTGCGTAGTCATCACCATCGAAGTCCGTTCCAACAATAGCATCCTCTGGTATGTGGAAATCAGGATGACACTTGCATATATATTTCTTTTCGTTATTCATATTATACCTCCCTAAAAAACACAATCAGGTTATGTCAGCTCCGGTGATTTAAACAATCCCACGCCAATAAACATAAAAAGTATCACAAGGACAGTATTGATTACAGATATCATAAACAATGCCAAAGCCTGACTATTGGTGGACATAAAAACCAATACCGCAAGCGTAACAGCAGAGGATATGATTATTATAAGCAGAATAATACGAAAAAATATACGGAGTATATTGCCGTGAATTTTACCAAAGAGCCGCCGTACTACCAAATCTGAATATACAAACACAGCCCCTAAGGTGCTATATGCCAGGATAGCCGCCAAAGCTACCCAAAACGATATCCTTAGTATAACGCCAACTATTCCGAATATCAAAGTCCCCTCAATAAATATCTTTATCACCTCGGGTAAGGTAGACGACAACATCTTTTTCACAGGTGCCTCAGGAATAAGATATATATAGTGGAGGGATAAATCGCCTTCCCAGACGGCGGCCAACGTGAATATCAACATTAAATAAGCGGATATCCCCAACATACCGGTTATAAGTTGTAATGAATCAACGGGAATTGATACGGCAGCCAGTACAGCTCCGGCTAGCAGGAATATAGTTCTGACAGAGATTAACCAAAACCCGCTCTTTCTTTTTTCCAGCATCTGTCTTTGAAAAATAGCCAGACTGCCTTCCAGAGTAAATTTGGCTTTTACCTTCCTGTATCTGCGGTGTACAGTGGAGGTACCGGATTTCCCTTCCCGCATTGCTTTTATCATATTCTCCCTAAGCTCAGTTCCGGATACCACGTACTCATAAAATTCTGTATCCAAACGATACAAATAAAAGAGAGCTGCAAAAATTGTTATCAATGCAAGAAAAGTATACAATATTAACTCCGCGCTGACACCTGTAAACGCACCCATAAACATCTCACGGAACCAGCCAATCAGAGGAATAAACTTAAGATAATCTTTTGACAGCCACATCACCGCACTGTTTAAAAGATCTCCGGATTTATATGTGTTTATAACTATTGGCATAACAAATATAATAACGGTTCCAAATATCAGCTTCTTTACCGTTGAACTCCTTTGAGGTTTCCTTGATATATAGGCATATAATACCATTCCAAGCAATGAAGTGAGTAACAGCAGCAGCATGTAGGAAATCATCAATATCCATCCGGCACCATGTATTAATCCAAACATCCTCTTCCAGTTCGGATATTGCAGTGCCAGATACAGCATAACCATGAAATTGGTTGCAATCTGCTTAACAAAACCATAGATAAGAATATATCCCGCTTTTAGCGGTGCGGTGAAAAGCATATTGACATCTGCCATTCTGAAAAATGATGTGCCGCTTAAACTACTGGTAAGGGCAATAAGAAACAAAAACACCGTGTAACCCATGAATATGGATCTGGCAACATCCAGACTCATCGTTACTCTGGGTCCATCCTGGTTTAAACCGGCCATAATAGACGAAGTAAGGATCAAACCGGCGATTATTATGTAGGCTATTAACGCAGCCGGTTTTCGGATAAGTCCTTTTACAATATTCTTAAAAGAACGGTTAAGAATATATATCAACGCGCTCATTCCGCCGTCCCCGTAACTGCAAAAAAGTGCTCCTCTAACTCATTGTCATCCTGCACTTCATCCCGAAGCATGGTGCTGACAATCTTTCCTTTATTCATTATGAGAACCTTATCCCATACTTCCTTAATGGTATCTATAATATGAGTACTAATAAGCACTGAACAGCCCCGATCTCTCATTTCCACAAAGAGTTCTTTGAGTTCTTTTATAGCCTTCGGGTCAAGACCGATCATAGGTTCATCAAATAAAATTACCTTGGGCCTTGTAATCACACCACAACAGATGCTGACCTTTTGCTGCATACCTCTGGACAGCTCTTTACCCAGTTTGTCGGTTTTATCGCTTAAATCAAACCGCTCAAAGAGTTGAGCAGCATATTCCTCATAATTTTTTAACCTATATGCCTTTGCAATAAAGTGGATGTGTTCCTCGACGGTCAATGAATCAAACAATGCAGGTGCTTCAGGTATGTATGACAGAATCCTTTTGGCTTCAAGATCTTTATTGTTATACCCATTAATGGTAATCTCTCCACTGTGCTGCAATAAACCGGCAATACATTTGATAATGGTACTCTTTCCTGCACCGTTGGGACCCAGCACAACGGTTATTTCTCCCTCTCCAACTTCAAAACTCATTTGGTCTACGGCTAAAACCTTACCGTATCTTTTTGTTACCTCTTTTATCTGTAACATAAAAACCTCCATAGCAATAACTGAACATTCAGGCGACATCCAGTTTAATTCAGTAAGATCAACTTTGACAGTCAAACCAACATGACATAGGATTGCGATAAATGCGATAAAGTATATTCCTGGAAAAGCTGTTATTTGATATTTGTATTAAATCATATAAAATCTTCCAAATCAAGGATCAATTTTTGCGATGATAAAACCTTTACTTCAAAAACACTTCTTTTCCCGTTCTGGCGGATTCGTAAATTGCCAGTATTAAATCAACTGCTTTTCGGAATGATTCACCGGTAATCATTGGATCCCTGTCCTCCAAAACAGCCGAGATCATGTCATCGATCAACAAGTTATGTCCCAGCTGCGAAATGGAAGTTGGATCGTCAGAGCCTCCTACTTTCTCAATCTGTACATCTGGAAATGTATCGGTATCATCTCCTACCCTTCTCCATTGTTTAAATCCGGAATCGCTGAATATTACACTTCCGTTTTCACCATGAATCTCAAACCGGGTATCCTGAGCCGGATAAACCGATGTAGTTCCTTCGATAACCCCGATAGCACCATTTTTAAACTTCAGAAGCGCTACGGCAGTATCTTCTACATCAATATCCCTCGCTAAAGTTTCACATTTTGCAAACACACTTTCCACATCACCAACCAGCCACAGAATCAGATCAATTCCATGGACTCCCTGATTCATTAAAGCTCCTCCACCGTCTAATTCCCATGTTCCGCGCCATCCTGCGGAATCATAATATTCCTGACTTCGGTAATATTTTAGATAAGCATCGGCAAGAATAATTTTTCCGAATTCACCTCTTTCCAGAGCCTTCTTTGTCTCAATTGCCTCTTTCATAAGCCTTCTTTGAAATACACAGCCAAGTTTTACATTATTTTCTCTACATGCCTCTATCATCCGGGTCATCTTGTCCGAAGTAATGTCCAGAGGTTTTTCGCAGAATACATGTTTTTCCGCATTAGCAGCATCGATTGTCATATCTCCATGCATTCCACTGGGGGTGCAAATACATACTACATCAATATCGTCCCGCTTTAGCATTTCCTTGTAGTCGGTATAGTAATGGGGGACATTGTATTTTTGCTGCAAATCTTTAGCCTTTTCTTCCACAATATCACACACAGCTACCAATTCAGCTCTATCATTTCCTACAATAGCGTTAGCATGACTAGGAGCAATTACCCCGCAACCAATTATTCCAAACCTAATCTTTCTGCCCATAATAAACCTCCTTCTTTCCAAATCATACGGCTTTAATAATTCGATATCTTCACCCTTAATCTGTACGGCTCCATAATAACAAAGCTAACTATATTCACTTATTTTCCTTTATTCACAAAAATTCATGCCCCAACTCAAGCATTTGCTCAATGAATTCCCTATATGCCCATGCCGGCATCCATAAACTCCAAACTTATGTTAATTCCTCCACTAATTTAGCTGCATCTTTGTCAAGGTATAAAATAGCTCTTTCATGGGTTCTTAAAACCGAAGCCGGACATTTTTCTGTAACTGGTCCTGTCAAAGTCTCCTTTACTGCTTCTGCCTTTCTATCCTTCGGAACCATGCAGTACAGATAATCTGCCCCTATAATGGCGGGAATGGTCATGGTAATAGCATACCTCGGGACATCATCCATAGATGCAAAACCGAAATCGTGGTACTGTTGATTT
>LFTM01000148.1:0-3234 GCA_001513505.1 Clostridiales bacterium DTU092
GTAATTGGAATAATATCCTGCACAATAAATCCTGAAAAGATATGTTGTACCCCCTGGAGCCCTGTAATACTTGACTTTTGCAATTCGTAAACTTATAATATTTCTTGTTATTCTATTGATATAGGGGGATTGGAACAGTTGGGAGTTATCGTTGCAAAGTTTGGAGGAACTTCTCTATCATGTGTTGAACAATTCTGTAAAGTACGGGATATTATTTTGAGCGATGCAAACAGACGCTATGTGATTCCTTCCGCACCTGGAAAGCGTTATAGTAATGATACAAAAATAACAGATCTTTTATATATGTGTCATGAACGGGCAAGGCAGTCTCTTGCCTTTGATGATATTTTTAATGTAATAGCACAGCGGTATAAGGAAATTATTGAGGGGTTAGATCTTAATTTGGATCTTGAACCCGAGTTAAATGAGATAAAAACAAAGATTCAGGAGGGCGCATCGGCAGATTACACAGCTAGCAGGGGTGAATATCTGAACGGTATTATTCTTGCCGAGCTCCTTGGCTATGATTTTATCGATGCTGCCGATATAATACTGTTTGACAGCAAGGGAGCATTTGACAGTGAGGGTACAAATGAGGCAGTAATTCAGCGTTTGCAGCATCATGAACGGGCTGTTATCCCGGGTTTTTATGGTTCAATGCCTGACGGTCAGATAAAGACCTTTTCCCGCGGGGGCTCGGATATCACTGGAGCCATTGTAGCCAGAGGTGTTAATGCTGATATATATGAAAACTGGACCGATGTATCCGGTTTTATGATGGCTGATCCTAAAATAGTAGACAATCCAAAGCCTATCCGCAAGATTACTTATCGTGAGCTTCGTGAGCTTGCTTATATGGGAGCCAGTGTACTGCATGCAGATTCAATATTTCCGGTTAAGAAAGCCGGAATCCCGGTTCATATAAAAAATACCAATGCTCCTTCAGATCCGGGTACAATAATAGTCAATGAGGCAGAACCCGTTTGCTGTACGGGTGGCATAACAGGTGTAGCCGGGAGGAAGGGTTTTACCGTAACCGCTATTGAAAAGACATTTTTGCATGATGAACTGGGTTTTGGAAGAAGGCTTCTTTCGATTATTGAATCCAATGGCATATCATTTGAGCATATGCCGTCGGGTATTGATACTATTTCCCTGGTGATCGCGGACTCACAGCTTGATGGAAAGCTTGAAAAAGTATTGAAGGAGATTAAAGAACAGCTGAAACCTGATTCTGTTGAAGTTTATTCCAACATGGCATTGATTGCCACGGTTGGAAGGGGTATGGCCCGAACCCCGGGCATAGCCGCCAAACTGTTTACAGCGTTGGGAAGGGAAGGTATAAACGTACGGATGATTGACCAGGGTTCAAGCGAAATTAATATTATAGTCGGGATCGAAAATGAAGATATGGAAGATGCTGTAAGGGCAATATACCATGCTTTTGTTGATGGCGATAGTTAAGGACATGGCGATGAAGGATAAATTGCAGATTAACCCTTTACAAATTCATGTAATTTGGTTATAATACACTAAAATATAGAATTTCATCTCGTGCGATTAAACGTGGCGATGAGGAAGAGTAGATACCTTTGAGGGCTTAGCGAGTCGGGGATGGTGGAAGCCCGATCCTGTCCAAGGGTATTGAAAATCACCTCTGAACGGCCGGCTGAAAGGTTTTCCGAGTAGGTTAGGACGGACCTCCCGTTACCGAGGGCGCATATAGGTTTTACCCGTATGCGGCTGAGTGGATATACATGTGTTATATCAAGATCAGGTGGTACCGCGGAAGATAACCTTTCGTCCTGATAACAGGATGAAAGGTTTTATTTATATTGGTTAGAAAAAACAATCGTTGGATTTTGGAGGGAACAGAATGTACAAAAAGGTATCTACAAGTTTGAATTTTGCTGAAAGAGAACAAAAGATACTGGAATTTTGGAAGGAAAACTGCATATTCGAAAAAAGTATACAGATGCGGGAAGGAGGACCTGTATTTACCTTTTATGACGGACCTCCTACGGCTAACGGAAAACCGCATATAGGACATGTTATCACCCGGGTAGTAAAGGATATTATACCGCGCTACAAGACCATGAAGGGGTATAAGGTGCTTCGAAAGGCAGGCTGGGACACCCATGGGCTTCCTGTGGAACTGGAAGTGGAAAAGGAGCTGGGTATAAACGGTAAGCCCGAGATTGAAAAATACGGTGTCGAACCGTTTATAAAAAGGTGTAAACATAGCGTATGGAAATACAAGCAGGAATGGGAAAAAATGAGTGAGCGGGTGGCTTTTTGGGCCGATATGGACAATCCCTATGTTACGTATGAAAATGATTATATTGAATCGGTGTGGTGGGCACTTAAGAAGATATGGGATAAAGGCTTGCTTTATAAGGGACATAAGATCGTTCCCTATTGTCCCCGCTGCGGAACGCCGCTGTCCAGCCACGAAGTAGCTCAGGGGTACAAAGATGTCAAAGAACCTTCAATATATGTTAAGTTCAGGGTTAAAGGAGAACAGCAGACCTACCTCATGGCCTGGACCACTACTCCATGGACCCTGCCCTCTAACGTAGCCCTTACTGTAAATGGTAAAGAGACCTATATCAAGGCAAAATGCAGTGATGAGGTATATATTCTGGCAGAGGCTCTGGCTCCGGACGTGCTTAAAGAGGAGTACGAGGTACTTGACAGAATGACCGGAGATCAGCTGGTAGGTATGGAATACGAACCTCTGTTTGATTTTCCCAAAGTGGATAAGAAGGCTTATTATGTGGTAGCTGATGATTTTGTTACCCTGACAGAGGGTACCGGCATAGTTCATACTGCACCTGCTTTTGGTGAGGATGACGCTAGGGTTGGGAATAAATATGATTTGCCTTTTGTTCAGCTGGTGGATGCAGAAGGGAAGTTCGTTGAGGAAGTTGAACCATGGAAAGGGGTATTTGTAAAGGATGCGGACCCCGAAATCATCAAAAATCTGGACCAGAGAAATCTTGTGTATGCTGTAGCTGACTACGAACACTCCTATCCGTTCTGCTGGAGATGCGACACTCCCCTGCTTTACTATGCAAGGGATACCTGGTTTATAAGAATGACAGCTGTAAGAGATCAGTTGCTAAAGAACAACAGTCAGATTAACTGGCTTCCTGAGAATATCAAGGATGGCCGTTTTGGCAAATTCCTTGAAAATGTCGTAGACTGGGGATTGAGCCGTGAGCGGTACTGGGG
>LFTM01000148.1:3249-4437 GCA_001513505.1 Clostridiales bacterium DTU092
GTGAATGCGGATACCGCCATATGGTTGGAAGTATAGCTGAACTTAAGGAAATGGGCCTTGATGTGCCTGAGGACATAGAACTTCATAAACCGTATATAGACCGGGTATTTTTAAGATGTCCTGAATGTAAAGAGGGTAAGATGAAGAGAGTTCCGGAGGTAATCGACTGCTGGTTTGACTCTGGAGCTATGCCTTTTGCTCAATGGCACTATCCTTTTGAAAACCAGGAGTTATTTAATGAAAACTTCCCTGCGGATTTTATAAGCGAGGCCGTTGATCAGACCCGGGGCTGGTTCTATACTCTGCTTGCAATCTCCACATTGTTGTTTGATCAACCGTCTTACAAAAACGTAATTGTCCTTGGTCTCATACTGGACAAAGACGGCCAGAAGATGAGTAAGCACAAGGGTAATGTTGTGGATCCCTGGGAGGCACTGAATAGTCTGGGTGCCGATGCAGTGCGGTGGTACTTCTTTTCCAGCAGTGCGCCGTGGCTTCCCAGCCGTTTCTACGATGAAGCGGTCAGTGAGTCTCAAAGAAGGTTTATGTCCACTTTGTGGAATACCTATGCTTTCTTTGTACTGTATGCCAACATCGATAAATTCGATCCGACTCAGTATACTCTGGATTATGATAAGCTGTCGGTTATGGACAGATGGATACTGTCAAGGCTGCACTCACTTATAGCATTTGTAGATGACAGCCTCAACCGGGATCGCATAACCGAAGCTGCAAGAGCAATACAGGATTTTGTGGATGAGCTCAGTAACTGGTATGTAAGAAGGAGCCGTGAACGTTTCTGGCAGAAGGATATGCCTCAGGATAAAATAAATGCCTATATGACGTTGTACACTGTTCTGGTGGAACTGGCCAAACTGGCGGCGCCATTTGTACCGTTTATGACTGAGGAAATATACGGCAACCTGGTAAAGAGTGTACAGCCCGATGCGTTAGAAAGCATACATCTGTGCGACTATCCCAAGTCAGATGCCAAATGGATTGACAAAGAGCTGGAGGAAAACATGGATACCGTGCTTAAGCTGGTAACGCTGGGGCGGGCCTGCCGTAATACCGCCAATATAAAGATACGCCAGCCTCTTGGGGCCATGTATGCAAAGCTCAGTCAGAC
This sequence comes from Clostridiales bacterium DTU092, assembly GCA_001513505.1. GTDB lineage: Bacteria > Bacillota > Clostridia > Caldicoprobacterales > Caldicoprobacteraceae > DTU074. The sequence continues at coordinate 4,379 of LFTM01000148.1, forward strand.
ACTGCCTGAGATGTTTGGGGATCTGGTAAAGGATGAGCTGAACATCAAAGAACTGGTGT
>LFTM01000078.1 GCA_001513505.1 Clostridiales bacterium DTU092
GGGAGATGGTACTCAGGGAGAAGATCAGGGATTGTTTTGAAAAGGGGATATGTGTATTTGATTTTGGGTTAGGGTATGAGCCCTACAAGGCTATGTGGGCTTCCAACAGTTTGGACGTAGCAAACTTTGTATTCCCGGCGAATAATCTGTTTTCCAGGCTGGTATATAACATACGCCGGATCAAACTAAATATCAGGAAGTTCCTTAAGGGAATTCCCTGGTTATATCATTTTGTAAAGTATAAACTTGGCAAATTTAAGTTTTTGCTTTATCCGGATAATATTAAAAGAAGTGCCAAGAGAGCCTTTCGTACACTGAGGGATAGAGGCGAAAAAGTTTTGACTTTCATATATTGGAGGCAGAATTATTATATAATGCGAAAAAATCTGAAACAACTGCGGGGAGATGGGGGAAGGGTATATAAGGTGGAGGAGACATCGGCTGCCGGGCAGTTGGAACTTCTATTGGATATCACCCGTATGGAGGCTCAGGATATTCTTAGACGGTTTTTAAAAGGAGACAGATGCATACTTGTGTATACCCATCGGGATATACATTGTTTATGGTTTGACCTGTCTGACATGAATATCAGTAAAATCCGATACTCCTGCCCAATGGATAAAGGTTCGGTATTCTTGTATGAGCACGGCACTGTCGGGAGAGAGAAGAAACTGAACAGGCATGTACTATACTCCGCTTTGGAATACCTGAAAAAAGCAGGTTTTAATGCGTGCTGCATTGCGGTAAGGGAGAAAAATCATTTATTGATAAACCAGTTGAAAAGGGAAGGTTTCAAAAAAATCCGGTATGTCAGATATACCAAATGGTTTGGTAAACCGGCTTGTAGAGTGTATCAATAAAAGCTGGAGTGAAATATATGACTTTCTTTATCAGGACCTTTTTTAAATATCTCCTTGTACCATTAGGCATTATATATAATTTGTTTCATAAGCAAAAAGATGAGGTTTTGATACTGATGTACCATAGGGTGGACGATAGAGTAAAGAAGGAACTGGCAGTCAGCCGGCGAAGCTTTTGCTGGCATATGAATTATCTGGACAAAATGGGCTATAAAGTAATTACCATGGATGACGTATACGCCATGATAACCCAAAATGCCATAAAAGGAAAGCATGTAGTTATAAGTTTTGATGACGGGTATCTGGACTACTATACCAATGCCTATCCGATCCTTAAGAAATACAATTTTCCTTCAACGTTATACCTCTGCCCGGGCCATATAGGTACCGACAAAAAATACTGGTGGGATCAGGATGAAGAGAACGCCCGGATCATGAACTGGCAGCATATCTATAGATTGGGCGGGGAAGATCTGGTGGAGTTTGGAAGCCATACCATGAACCACATTGATATGGATCAATTGGCATTAACTGATATGGAGAAGGAGCTTAAATTGTCAAAAAAACTTCTGGAGGATAAACTGGGCAGGCCTGTCCGGCATTTTGCATATCCCAGGGGTATATACACCAGGGCAGGTGAGGAGATGATAAGGAGGTACTACGATACGGCAGTGCTTATATCAAACGGAATTAGGGTTAACAAAAAATGCAGTACTGAACACATCCATACTTTAAAGAGGATACCTGTGTTAAGAAGCGACGGCAGGCTTCTGTTTGCAGCCAGGCTGAAGGGATGGCTGGTGGCCGAAGAGTATATAAAAAGAGTCCTGGGACGATTTGGGAAATCGGGAATTGGCAGTTAGCATCCCTTTAAACTGAAGGATCGGCTTGATGTGGTATCACTTGGGGTTGAAAAGATGGCTGCCGGTTCCCGTTGAAAGAAGCGAATGATTCAGCAGACGGGAGGAGGGGATAGCAGATGTCCTCAAAGGACCGGGTGCTTAAATCCGTGTTTCTGGTAACAGTCTTATCTGTCATAGGTAAGATAACAGGCTTCTTCAGGGAAGCATCAATTGCTGCATATTATGGGGCAGGGACAGCATCCGATGCTTATTTCGTGGCCTATACCCTTCCTTCCATACTGTTTTTTATAATTGGCGCCAGTATGGGTGTGATCTTTGTACCCATGTACCTGAAACAGTTAAAAAGAGATGAAAAATCAGCCTGCAATTTTGCCAGCAATATATTAAACATAACCTTGCTTATAACACTGGTGTTTACTGTATTGGGAATAATTTTTTCCAGATATGTTGTTATGATAATCGCCCCTGGTTTTAAGCATCATGCATTGGACATGGCTTCCCGGCTTACCAGGATTTTGTTTCCTACGCTTATATTTATCAGCCTGTCCTGTATAGTAACCGGGGTGCTTCAGTCCCACAAATCGTATAGTAACCGGGGTGCTTCAGTCCCACAAATCGTATAGTAACCGGGGTGCTTCAGTCCCA
>LFTM01000160.1 GCA_001513505.1 Clostridiales bacterium DTU092
GCATACGAACATCTGATAAAGCCTTCACCACAGGAACCAAATGCCGTTCCGGGAACAACAGCTACCTTCTGATCCATAAGGAGTCTTTCGCAGAACTCCTCCGATGTCATTCTGGTTTTTTTGATAGATGGAAAAACATAAAACGCCCCCATAGGTTCAAAGCAGTCCAACCCTATCTCCCTAAAACCGTTTACTATTACCTTCCGCCGCCTGTTATATTGGCGTACCATGTACTCCACCGAAGCAAAACCATCCTCAAAGCCCTTGTTAAGTGCCTCCAGGGCAGCTACCTGGGCCATTATGGGTGCACACACTGTAGTATACTGATGAATCTTTACCATAGCACCGATCAAATCCGGGTGTCCTGCAGCATAGCCCAAACGCCATCCAGTCATGGCAAATGCTTTTGAAAAACCATTAATTAGTATAGTACGTTCTTTCATATCGGGAATGTTAGCTATACTGGTGTGTTTCCCCTCATAGGTAAGTTCGGCATAAATTTCGTCGGATATAACAAGTATGTCGGTATCTCTCAATACCTCGGAAATGGCTTCCAGATCTTCTCTGGTCATAATTCCGCCGGTGGGATTGTTGGGATAAGGAAGAATTAATGCCTTGGTTTTTGAGGTAATACTTTTCTTTAAATGCTCAGGTGTGATACGAAACCCATCTTCGGCGCTGCATTCAATAGCTACGGGTTTGGCACCACAAAATCGTACACAGGGCATATAAGCAACATATGAAGGATCTGGGATTAATACTTCATCTTCCGGCTCTAATATAGCTCTTAATGCCAGATCTATCGCTTCGCTGGCACCTACAGTTACAATAATTTCATTTTCAGGATTATAATCAACCCCAAACCGCAGGCTTAAATAGGTGCTTATTGCTTTCCTTAGCTCAGGCATTCCCCAGTTGGACGTATAGTAAGTCATTCCTTTTTCCAAAGAATATATACACGCCTCGCGAACATTCCAGGGGGTAACAAAATCCGGTTCTCCTACTCCCAACGATATAACGCCTTCCATTGAATTGGCAATATCAAAAAACTTTCTAATCCCGGAAGGTGGTACCTCCTTTACCCTTGCTGCTATTTTGTTTTCCATGTTCACGGAACTATCACCTGCCTGTAATCTTTCTCCTCCCCTTCCAGTACAACTCCATCTATTTTATATTTCTTCAGAACAAAATGGGTTGTAGTACTGACTACCGAATCCAGCACCGCCAGCTTTTCTGCTACGAAAAAAGCCACTTCTTTCATTGTTCGCCCTTCTATCATTACTGCCAGATCAAAATCCCCCGACATGAGATATACCGACTTGACCTCAGGAAATTTATAAATCCTCTCTGCAATTGCGTCAAACCCCAGATCCCTTTGTGGTGTCACCTTAACTTCAATAAATGCGGTTACATATTCCCGCTCGATTTTATCCCAATTCACTATTGTATTGTATTTTACAATAGCCTTCTTATTTTCCAGCTCTTTTATCTTCTGCCTGACATCATCCACATCAGCATCCAGCATCACGGCAATTTCCTCCGGTGTTCTCCTGCTGTCCTCACTTAATATCTCAAGAATCTCTTTAGTCATATAATTCAACCCCTTTCAATTTTCTTAAAAGTCTTCAATACTTATAAAACAAGGGCAGAGACTGCTCTTTACCGGTTAAACTTTATTAAAATAAAGATAAAAATGTCTCTCCCCCTTTGTCTCCAGAAACCATATGCGAAAAATCTTATCAAACCAAATATAACCTGTCGTTTTAAATTAAGAAAACTCGTTGATTATATTTCTCAATATACTATTTTTTGTAATTAGTTTCAAGAAAAAAGATATTTATGAAATTTTTAAAACAGCAAAAATTTAATATTATTACATTTTTTTCTTTATATACTTGAAACAACGTGCTATAATTTATTGTCTAAAAATAATAATTCAAAAATGTACTATTAAAGAAATTTTTGGGTAAAGTATTGTTTAAATTAAATTAAATATAACTTTTTGATACCCGGAGGTAGTTTTTATGGCAATAACAAAAGAGATTATCGAATATATTGCTAAACTGGCAAGGTTGCAGCTCAACGAAAGAGAGCAGGATAACATGGCGGTTGAAATAGGCCAGATTATATCGTACTTCGATAAATTGAAAGAACTTGATACATCAGATATCGATTCCATGGAATTTTTGTTTATGGATGAGGATACGGTAGAAAATAGTTTACGGGATGATATTGTCGGCAAATCCTATGACAGAAATAAACTGCTGCATCCGGAAGAAAAGAAAGATTCGGAATATTTTACAGTGCCAAGAGTTGTTGAATAGCCTAACATAAGAACGGAGGGAATCCTGTGCAACTTCATGAATATACCATAAGTGAATTAAGCAGTCTTATATCAAAAAAGGAAATCAGCATACCCGAACTGACCAGACACATGCTGGATAGGATAGAAAAACTTGAACCAAAGCTGGGATGTTACATAAGCATTGTTGAAGACAAGGCTATGGAGCAAGCAGCTAAGGTTCAGAGTATGCTGAATGATGGTGTTTTAAACTCCCCGTTAGCGGGAATCCCCATGGGGATTAAAGACAATATATGTACCGATGGTATACCCACTACCTGTGCTTCCAAAATGCTGAGCAATTTTATTCCACCATATAATGCCTATGTAGTAAAAAAATTATACGACAGCGGAGCGGTACTCTTAGGCAAGCTCAATATGGACGAGTTTGCGATGGGCAGTTCAACCGAGAGCTCGTACTTTAAGATGACTAAGAATCCCTGGGATACAGAAAGGGTACCCGGAGGATCAAGCGGCGGCTCAGCAGCAGCTGTTGTTGCAGGAGAGGCAATATACGCCCTCGGTTCAGATACCGGTGGCTCCATCAGGCAGCCTGCCTCATTCTGCGGCTGTGTAGGATTAAAACCGACATATGGTCTGGTTTCCAGATTTGGTCTTGTTGCCTATGCGTCTTCTTTAGACCAGATCGGCCCAATAACCAAAATCGTAACCGACGGCACACTGGTGCTAAATGCGATAGCAGGTCACGATCCGATGGATTTGACTTCTTCAAGAAGGGCACAACCTGACTACACCAAAGCACTGATAAATGATGTAAAAGGTATGAAAATTGGCTTGCCTCGCGAATTTGTAGATGATGGTGTAGATAAGGACGTAAGGAACGCTATACTTAACGCCGTTAAAGTGTTTGCCGATCTTGGTGCAGAATGCGTGGAGATCTCAATTCCTGTCATGGAATATGTTGTCCCTGCCTACTATATAATAGCGCTTGCAGAAGCCAGTTCCAACCTGGCCAGATATGACGGTATTAAATTCGGTTACAGGGCTTCAGAGCCCGAAGATATATTGGATTTTTGCATGCGCACCAGAAGTGAAGGATTTGGTACCGAAGTAAAACGGCGCATTCTTTTGGGAACTTATGTGTTAAGCTCCGGATACTATGACGCATATTACAAGAAGGCCCTTAAAGCAAGAGCTATTATTACCCGGGAGTTTAATAAAGCCTTTGAGAAATGTGATATTATTATTGGCCCCGTATCACCCACAACGGCCTACAAAATAGGTGAAAAGATCAATGATCCGGTTCAAATGTATATGGAAGATATATTTACTGTTCCGGTAAACATCGCCGGGCTTCCAGCCATGTCAATCCCATGTGGCTTTGACAGCAAGTCCCTGCCAATAGGACTTCAGCTTATCGGAAAACGGTTTGATGAGCCAACCATTATAAGGGCGGCTTATACATTTGAAAAGAATACAGATTATCATAGAGCAAGACCCAAAATAAACTGATAAGTTTACAACCCAGATTAATATACGATTTGAGGTGAAACGATGGAATACGAAGCAGTAATTGGTTTGGAAGTACATGCCGAACTGTCAACCAAATCAAAAATATTCTGCTCCTGTACCACTGAATTTGGCGGCTCCCCTAATACTCATTGCTGCCCTGTTTGCATTGGTATGCCCGGAACATTGCCGGCTCTTAACAGAAGTGTGGTTGAATATGCAATAAAAGCGGGTCTGGCCACAAATTGTACAATATCGTTTTTTACAAAACAGGACAGAAAAAACTACTTTTATCCCGACCTGCCCAAGGGATACCAGATATCACAGTACGACCTGCCATTATGTAAAAATGGATACGTGGAAATTGAAACAGAAAACGGGAAAAAGAAAATACGCATTAACAGAATACACATTGAAGAAGACGCCGGTAAACTACTGCACAGCGAACAAGGCAATTATTCCTATATCGATTACAACCGCGCAGGAGTACCATTGATTGAAATTGTAAGTGAACCTGATATATCATCGGCAGCAGAAGCCAAGGCTTATCTCGAAAAGCTCAAAGCCATACTTCAATTCATAGATGTTTCGGACTGCAAAATGCAAGAAGGTTCACTTCGTGCCGATATCAATATCTCTGTCCGGCCGAAAGGTTCCAATCAGTTTGGCGAAAGGACAGAGATGAAAAACTTAAACTCTTTTAGAGCTATTTACAGGGCAATCGAATCAGAAATATCACGGCAAATTGAGGTTCGGCAATCGGGCGGAATAATTCATAGAGAGACCAGGCGCTGGGATGACAAC
>LFTM01000175.1 GCA_001513505.1 Clostridiales bacterium DTU092
ATACATTTCCGCCCCAGCAGCGGACAATGTTGCATCCCAGGTCATCAAGCATATCATGGGCTTTCTTTAATCTATCCTTATCCCTGCTGTGCAAGGCATCTAATGCAACCCAGTTGGTTCCCTTAGCCATTACAGGCGTTCCGTTTACCCATATTTTAAACTCGTTATTGTCCATATCAGAGTCATATTCCGTTTCAATCTCAAAAAGGCGAATACCAATTCTGTTTCTATATGTATCAACCACTTCCCCCTTGTATAGCAGCTGGAACTCCATATCATAGAGGTGCTGTTTACCATACCCTTTTGGCCACCACAATTTAGGATTTGGTACCACCAAAACCGCTTCATCGGAGCAAAACTTGGTTTTATATGAACCTTCAATTATGCTGTCCTCACATTTCCCTGTAATCCTTACTGAAAAGTCATCCAATATGGGCTTATCGGTCTTGAACCTAAATTTAACCACCAACTCTGCTTTGTTTGCGTTCAGATCCCTCGTTGCGTAGTACACTTCTTTTATGTAAGTTTTCTCCCTTGCTACAATTTCTATATCCCGCCATATACCAGCTGACAAAAGTCTTGGAGCAATATCCCATCCGAAGGAGTGGGGAGGCATCCTCAGCCAAACCATCTCGTCTATATTGCCTGCACTGGTAACGTTCACCGGGAATTCCTTGTCCCTTACCTTGTTTATTGGAGATTCTATTCTGATTGCGATATGGTTTTTGTCACCTATTTTTATTAAGTTTGTTATATCCAGTTCGTGCTCTATAAGCATATTGGACACTTGCCCTGCTATCTCACCATTGATCCATATGCTGCCAAATGTGTTTAAGCCTTTTAACAGCAGAAATACATCCTTCCCTCGGTAATCCTCAGGTACTTTAAATTCCTTTTCAAACCACCACTGATAAAATTCATATTTTCTGAAGTTATAAAGATTCTGGCTGTAGAAAGGATCTTCTTCAATACCTGCTCTTACGAGATCCAGTTCAACGTTTCCCGGTACAACGGCATCAATCCGGGGCCATTTCTGTTCCTTAACCTCATCAATGGTTGAAGGCATATTACCGAATTCCAAATTGAAATAAAGGTTCCATTTGCCGTTTAAGGTTATGGTTTTCAATTGTTTGCCTCCTCTGCACATAATTATGACCTGGATAAAACAATTACGTATATGAATGATAAAACCTCACAAACAATAAATGTGTTTTGAGCTTGTATAAAACCAAAAGCCTTTGTCATTTATACATGGTTCAAACATTGAAAATACAATGTATATGCGGTTCTCAGAATAGAATTATCGCCATTTTGTCGTTGGCATCAGGTAGTGTAAAACCACGGAGAAAAACGACATCTCATTTTTTACATTTCTCTTTTTTTATATAAATTCCTGCATCACATATAAAAACTTTGGTCGAGATGCTTTTTTAATATTTCGCCTTTTGTAGGATGAATCCAAAATAAAAAAGCCTGGAACGCGAGAAATACTCTTCACGCTCCAGGCTTTTAAATGAAAATTAACAATTTTAAAGTCAAAACCTTCCTGTTGCTATCTGAACACCTATAGATACGACAACTACCAGTGTATCGACAATAAATCCAAGGATCATCGGTTTAGGTCCTATATTTTTGATATCGCCATAGCTTGTCTTAAGACCAATGGCCGACAAAGCTATTATCATACAGTATTTTGAAGTATTTGAAAGGGCAGGTACTATATTGCTTGGTATAATACCAGTGCTTCGAAGGGTTACAACAAGAAGAAACAGCATAATAAAATACGGGAAAATTTTCTTAAAGTCAATGGGCCTGCGTTCTTGTGTAACCTCCGATTTTGCCTCCAATCTTTCTGATATCACTGAAAATATTAGTACGAACGGTATTATAAACAATGTTCTGGTGAGTTTTACTATAACTGCTATGTTTCCTGCTGCTTCAGAAAATGCATATCCAGCTGCTACAACTGACGATGTATCATTAACAGCAGTACCTACCCATAAACCAAAGCCAGTCCAGGACATGCCAAGAGCATGACCTATCCATGGGAATAAGACAACCGTCAGAACATCAAAAATAAAAGTTGCAGAGATCGCATATGCTATATCTTCATCCTTTGCTTTTATAACCGGTCCTACCGTGGCAACGGCAGAACCTCCGCATATAGCCGTACTTACTGACAGCAGATTGGTAAGTTTCCAATCCATCCCAAATATTCTTCCAATTAAATTGCCAACGCCAAATGCAGTTCCCATGGTAAACATCATCACAAAAACTGCATATTTGCTTACATTAAAAACTTCTGATAAATTCAGGTTGACACCCATAAGTATAATACCTATACGAAGAATCATCTTTGATGCAAAATTTACACCATCATTCAATTGCTCATATCTGTTTAGTACTGGGTTTAAAGCCATACCAACCAGAAGAGCCATAACGGTGGCGCCTATAATATCACCTGGAATTAAACTGCTTAAGAATATTGCGATAATTGCTACGATACAGCTAAAAAGAATGCCAGGAATTAAGCTGCCTATTTTTCTAACCATAATAACCCTCCGATTTTTAAGATGTCCACTTGAATATACCATATTGTTAGTATAAAATAAAATTATAATATTTTATATTTATATAAAATTAATTTATGAGGTGCCCAAAATGTTAGATAACAGGTTGTATACATTTCTTACACTTTGTGAAACAGGTAATTATACAAGGACAGCTGAAAAATTGAATATGACACAACCCGCTGTGACTCAGCACATTCAGTTCCTGGAGGATTATTATCAGGTAACATTGATTGCCGGTAAAGGAAAGGACTTTTCTCTTACAAAGGAAGGCAAGGCATTGCAGGAATATGCAAAAACTCTTAAAGCAAATTCGGAGCGAATTTTACCCTTATTACATCGTATTAAAAACCGGGCTAAGCCGTTAAATTTTGGAGCAACCCTGACTATTGGAGAATACATGATTCCACCTGTTTTACACCGGATATTTAAAGAAGATCCGGAAACAGACATTACAATGGTTGTGGAAAATACAGATATTCTTCAGAAAATGCTCTGGGAAGGGAAAATAGATTTTGCCCTGCTGGAAGGGAATTTTGACCGAAATCAATATGAGTCCAAACTAATATCTGACGAAGAATTTATTGGTGTTTGTTCTCCACAGAATGAAACTGCATCCAAGGCTACTGATCTGGAAGATCTGCTTGATCAAAATCTTATCCTGCGCGAACCGGGCAGTGGAACCCGTGATATATTGGAACAAGCGTTATACAATAGAAATCTTAGTATTAAAGATTTTAAAAGGAAAATTGAGATTGGTAATATGAACGCTATTAAGGAATTATGCCATCAAAATATTGGTATTACTTTTATGTACCGGGAAGCGGTAAAAAAAGAACTGTATCAGGGATATCTCAAAGAGATCCCCTTACAAAATTTTAAAATCAGTCATCCATTTAGTTTTGTCTATCTAAGGGACTGTCCTGATAAAGCTCATATAGAATATTGGTATGAAAGGATTATGTATTTGAGGAATGATTAGTTCGGCTTTTACAACTCAACCTCTTCCATACCTATAAACTCCATATTTTTGAACTTAAAACACAGGATATACGGCATTTTATCAACAATAGACCAGAAATCATCGTATCCGAAATCAGGGTTGAAGTAGTTTATAATGGTTGAAAGCGCTGTACCATGAGAACCAACAACTACGTTTCTGCCCAGGTTGTTTTTGAGAATATCATAAAGAGCTGTGATATTTCTCTTCTGAACCTCTCTGAGGGATTCGCCATGTTCCAGTTTATAATCGAAGTCTGCCCATTGTTTTCGGGAATAGGCTGTAAAGTCATCAACCCAGACATTTCCCACTTTTCTTTCTCTGAAATCCTCTACAATATTGATTTCCAGACTTATTGTTTCTGCCAGATCTTTTACTGTATCATATGTTCTTTTATATGGACTGGA
>LFTM01000014.1:0-1277 GCA_001513505.1 Clostridiales bacterium DTU092
CCTTTAAACTGTTCTAAAACCAAAAAACTGTTATTAAAAAATTCAAGCTTTTTTATTATATCAGCATTGGCCCGGGTCCTGTAGACAACCAGACCGTCATAAAGATGTATAATGTCAACATCAGAAATTTGTTTTTTTAAGATATCCTTTACCGGTTCCTGTAATCCCGAGACAAACGTGGATGCATAAACAGCCATACAATTTCTACCTCGTTAACAGTACATTAAAATTTATTCTAGCGCTTATTTGGTTTGTGGGGCACCACATCCCCTGTCTCCAGATAGAAAGTGAGGAGACGATCTTTTAACTGAGCCAGGATATCGGCATACTCCGGATCAGAAATCTTATTATCCAGTTCCATCGGATCCTGAGTCAAATCATACAGCTCGTCACTTTCATACAACCTCCGTACATATTTGAATTCTTTGGTGCGTATCATTACGGCTTTTGTATGCTCGGGTCCTTCTTCTCTCTGAAGACTTAGCCTGGGCCAGTATAACCCCCGGGGTGTCCGCTGATCAACGCTTTCAAGCTCCATACAGTGGGTCTCTCCATGGAGACGTCCGCCTTCACAGAAGACCGCATCCCTGTGTTCATCGGTACGACCTTCCAGCACCGGCACAAGGGAGCGTCCGAAATGGGTATGGTTTGGTTTAATCCCGGTTAATGCCTCTACCGTTGCCGGAAAATCAATAAGCTCCACCATAGCTTCACTCACCCTCGGCTTTACATCAACCCATGCCGGAGGTTTAATTATAAAAGGCACCCGGGTCAGGCAGTCTTCAAAAGTATTTTGAGTCTTTTCCACCAAACCATAATCTCCGGTGAAATCCCCGTGGTCGCTGAAGAAAAACACAGCTGTATCATCATAAATACCGGCTTCACGCAGTGCTTTCATCACAAGACCGAACTGGTGATCAATTCTGGCACACATTCCATAATAGGTAGCTCTCAGTTCCTGCCAGCGTTTTTCAGTCCATCCCTTTAAATTCTGTCTTTCCCATATGCCTTTTAGTATACTGGGTTTTCCTTTCCAGTTTTCAGGAGTGGGGATCCGCGGCGGTACTTTATCCCTGTCAATCATGCTGTACCAGGGTTCCTCTACACCATAGGGAGGATGTGGATATGAAAGGGATAAGAATATACAGATGGGCTGATCTTCAGGACGATTATGTATAAAGTCAATAGCCGACATAACATCATCCCAGTCAGAGTCATAATAGTATTCATCTCCACCGGTATCCAATTTGCCTGCATAGAACGAATAATAGTTGTCC
>LFTM01000014.1:1297-3015 GCA_001513505.1 Clostridiales bacterium DTU092
GGATATTGCAGAACGGATCTACCGGATTTTCGCCGGGTACCAAATCATTCTTGCCTCCCCACCATACAAAATATCCCTGATCCTTAAGGGTTTTCAATAAAACCGGCTCATCTTCCTGCATCATATGAAACATGGTACGATGGCCGCGTACATGGGGATACCATCCGCTCATAAAACTGCACCGGCTGGGCGTACACACCGGATTTTGACAATAAGCATACTTAAAGGACACACCATCCTGTTCAACCACCTGATCCAGGTTAGGTGTCACAGCTGCTGGATTTCCCATGTGGCCTAAAACATCTCCCCTGAACTGATCGGGATTAAATATAACTATATGAGGCCTTTTGTCCATTGTTTTTCCTCCCTCTTTTGTTATTTTACTGAGAATTCCATCAATATATCAGAACGCTGCTGATATTCATGCCCGGTTGATATTATATGACATCGTTAGCGGTTATTTTGAGTCTTACCTGCCGTTTGAGGAATTCTGTCTAGATAAAAACACTGGATGGTATAATATCGTAAAAAAGCAGCCGGGATTCAATTATATTATACATTAAATTATGGGTTATTAAATCCTTTTCTGTAACCCCATCCACATGCTTTGGAGAATAGAAAGCTTTTCTGACACCAAGCCCTGCTGCCTGTTCCTGTGTGCTGCTCCCATAAAAAAGGGATATACTGCTGCGTAAAAAGAATATATCCCATCTCCGACTCTAATATAAAATTTTCTCTATCTATAAGCCCTGTAAGCTGTATAACTAAGGTATGCTTTTGCAATACCGATGTAATACTCGGACTCCCTCATAATATGGTTGATCACAACGTTAGCTACTGGATTGTCATTTATCGCACTGCTTTCCTTCTTAATTTTTTCCAAAAACATCACAAACATCTGACTCTGGTGCAGAGTTGTGTTTATTAAGCCCCTTATTTCCTGTACCAATCCGGGAGTTAGCATATAACACATTCTCGCCAGTCGTTCAATGAACTGCACGATTGTGGCCTCCATATCGCTAAAGGCCGCCTGAAATTCTTTTAACTTATTCACATATTCCTCTTCTAAATTGGGAGCAATTTCCCTGATAACAACCGTATGTTCTGCTTCCTGCCGTTTCCAAAACTTCGCTTCTTCCAGGATTCTTATATGGTTTTTTTCACCATAACAGAATTCCATCCCTTTCCTCCCCTTTATAAATTTTATATACAATGTATTATATGAAAAGCATTTCCAGAAAGTGCAAGAATAGATGCGTAGGCACTGTTCTATAATTTCAGAAGCCCTCCCTGATGAAACAGAATTATGCCCTCTGCATATAAGCCGTCAAGTTTGGAATAAATAATTTCATTTACAGATATTCGTATATTGCTGTATACTTATAACAAGTGAAGAAATAACTGCTTGGAGGTGTTTACATGTCCAATATACCAAAAGGCCGGAAGGCCGCGTATTATATCGGAATTGCTATGATCGCTCTGGGGTTTATACTTTTTATTTCTGTATTTGTTTCAGTGGCAAGCCATATAAACGATCCACTGGCTTTCATTGATGGCAGAGGCACACCTTCATTTGCAAACAGTATAATCGGAATTATTCTGATCATCGTAGGCTCTATTGTGATGAACATTGGTGCTAAAGGAACGGCAGGTTCAGGACTGCTCCTTGACCCCAAAAAAGCGAGGGAAGATTTGAAGCCCTTTAGCGAAGCCAAAGG
>LFTM01000216.1 GCA_001513505.1 Clostridiales bacterium DTU092
CTTTCATATTCCTGGTATACATGATAACTGATCGCTTCTCTGATAATTTCCTCCTTAGTTGCAAAATACTCGTACACGGTACCTTTCCCTATACCGGCTGCAGCAGCTATATCCGCTACTTTCATCTCATGTATCCTGTAGCCCTGGTTTAAAAGATCCATAATTCCCTTAAATATGGACTTTTCCTTCTCAGAGTATTCTTTTGTCTGTTTCATAAGCTTCCCCCCATATCCCAGTGGATGAACCGGCGCCAGTCAGCGCCGGCTTCGGTTTTAGGGTTTAACTATAAGTCATGCTCATCCTGATACCGGGATTTTATCTTATGCTACCTTTTCCTTTTTATTTCTCACAAATATATCATACATAACCGGCACAACAAACAGGGTCAGAATTGTGGCATAGGTAAGCCCGCCAATTGAAACCACTGCCATGGGTTGTGCCATCTCGGCTCCGCTGCCAAACCCGAGAGCCAACGTGGTCATGGCAAGTATGGTTGTCAATGCCGTCATCAGTATGGGTCTTATCCTGGTAACACCTGCTTTCACAAGAGCTTCCCTCTTTTCAAGGCCTCGTTCACGAAGCTGGTTAACGTAGTCCACAAAAACGATACCGTTGTTTACAACAACACCAGCTAACACCAGGAAGCCAAGCAGAGATACAACTGACAATTCCAATCCAGCTGCCCACAACAGCAGCAATCCTCCGGTAAATGCCAGCGGCAGGGTAAAAAGCACTATAAATGGCGACATCAGGTTCTCAAACTGGGCTACCATGATCAGGTATATAAAAGCTACGGCCAGGGCGATCATTAATAATAGATCGCGCATGGTTTCCCTTATCATTTCGTTTTCGCCTTCTATACTGATCTCGTAGCCCTCCGGGGGTTCATAGTCTGCCAGTTTTGCCTCAACATCACGGCTTACTAGACCAATATTGTATCCACCGGCTATTTCAGCAGTAACCATCATATACCGGGACTGGTTTTCCCTTCTGATCGATCTCAAACTGTCTACCTCTTTGATTTCAGCAATATCCTTTAATGCAATTTCCTTCTCCGTGCCATCCTTCTCGGTAACTGTGAAAGTATAATCGGCAATATTCTCTTTTGTGATACCCTCCTGATCCTCTTTAACCAGTAAAACAGGATAGTTATCATTGTCAACAGTCAGCGTGGTAGCTTTTGTCTCAGTCTGCAGGGCTCCACTGATCTCAGCGTAAATCTGGGCTACCGTCAGACCTTCCCGCATTGCTTTATCCTTATCAACCATTATCCTTGTTTCTTTATCAGCATCTTCAAGTCCGGTTTCAACCTTGCCTATACCCTCGATTTCACGCAGTATCCCGGCTATTTCGTTGGATATATCGGCAAGAGTATCAAGGTTTTGCCCTTTGACATATATTTGTATTCCGCTACCCCCAAGCACGGAAAGATCCATGGTGTTAATATTTACATTTATCTCACAGTCGAGATCCTTTGTCTTTTCATAGATTAACCTTTCAACATCCCTGTTGGTAAGATCTCTTTGCTCCTTAAGCAGTATATAAAAGGTGGTTTCATCATCAGAACCTCTGCCCATCATCATCATTCCGGACTGCTGACCACTGAGGGCTCCGACGGTTTCTACAGCATCAATCTCCAAGATCCTTTTCATTACCTCATCGCTCATGGCATAGAGATCATCACGGTCGCCGTCATCAGGCAGCTTGAGGGTAGCACTAATCTGCGGGGAGTCTACTTCTGGCATAAATGCCGTACCCATAATTGTGGTGCCGTAAATGCTTAAGACAAACAAAAGTAATACGGGTATCAGAATAACAGCTTTTCTGCGCAGAACAAACCTAAGCATCTTTTCATATACTCTAAGGATAGAATCAAACACGCGGTGCTTCTTTTCCTTTGTCTTAACCAATATTTTTGAGCCAAGAACGGGTACCAATGTCAGCGCTACCAACAGACTGGCCATCAGGCTATACCCTATTGTCAGACCCATATCGGCAAAGAGCTGCCGGGTTAACCCCTGGGTAAACACAATAGGCAGGAATACACATACTGTGGTCAGAGTTGAAGCAATAATCGCTCCTGAAACCTCTTTGGCACCCTCAACAGCAGCCTCTATAACCGATAGCCCTTCCTGTCTGAGCCTGTATATATTCTCTATTACAACAATACTGTTATCAACAAGCATACCTACAGCCAAAGCAAGCCCGGACAGTGAAATAACGTTGAGCGTTATATCGGTGAAATACATTAGGGTAACCGCAAACATCAAACTTAAGGGGATGCTCAAGGCTATAACGACCATTGGCCTTACGTCCCACAGGAATACAATGAGTACGATAATGGCCAGTATACCGCCGTAAAGCAGGTTTTCAATAACACTGTCGGTAATCATATAGATGTAGTCACCCTGGTCCATCATCGGCCGGATGCGCAGACCTTTATACTGATCCTCGAGTTTTTGTATTTGTTTGCCGATATCTTCTGAAACTTCAGCAGTTGATGCGGTACTCTGTTTCTGGAACATAAGTATAATACCTGCATTACCGTTTACCCTGGTATACATTTCTGACGCATTATCGGTCATCTCAATGTCTGCAATATCTGAAAGCCTGATATCACCGACAGGATCAATATTGAAAATAACCATGTTTTCAATTTCCTCACGGGAGCCAAATGAATCGCCTACTTTGACCAGATGCTGATTGTTGCCCTGGATGATGTAACCTGCAGGCATGCTGAAGTTTTGGGCAGCAATTATATTTTTTAAGAGATCCTGTGTAAGTATGTTGTTGAGATCAGCGCTCTCAAGAGCTTCCTCTTTTGCTTTCTCAAATTCTTCTAAACCTTTTTCCAGCTCTTTCTCACTGTTCTCAAGCATAACTTCCGCTTTTGCCATCTCTATTGCCATGGTAATCTTGCCGGATTCAAGCTTCTCCAATCCTGCCTTGGCTTCTTTTACAGCACTTTCAAGCTGTGGTTTCATTGCCGCATGTGTCATCTGGCGGACATTGATGTTTTGCAGCTCAACCTCTATTGCAGCTATCCTTGCTGGGGCCTCTGCTGCCTTCTCTGCCAGTTCAGCCATCTCCTGCTGGGAAAGACCGGATAATTCCGCAGGGAGCTTATCACCAACCTGCTGCATGATTGCCTGGTACATATCCGGTGGTAGATCTGCGATGCCCATTGGGAACAGCTGTTCAAAAAGCTGGTTGAGTTCTGCCAGCTGCTCAAGGCCTTCCTTTTCCTTTTCAAAAGCCTGTTTTTGGGCTTCCAAAAGCTTTTCTTCAGCCAGCATGGCATTGAGATTGGATATGGCATCATCCAGTTCTGCACTTGCCTTGGCTATCTCCTTCTGTTTGCTGGGAGACTCCCGTTTCAGTGCATCGCGCCCCTTGGCAATCTCCTTCTGGGCATCCTCCAGTTTCTGGCGGTTTTCATCAAGCTTCTTTTCCACCTCAGCTTTTACCTGACTATTTAGGTCCTCTATCCTTTCCTTGTCAAGCACTATTTCAAGCTGCTTTTCAATAAGGCCACTGGCACTGACCGATGCTACACCCTCGATCCTCTCAAATGCCGGCACTATTGTATCGGTAGTGAAGGATGAAAGTTCATCAATATCCATGCCCTCATAATCAATACTGGCTACAACAATGGGAATCATATCCGGGCTGATTTTTAGTAAAATCGGTGTGCCTACTCCTTCTTCAAATTGTGCTGACACCGTATCAATACTGCTGGACAGTTCGATCATTACACTGTCCATGTTGGTATCCTGTACGTATTCCAGCACAATCATGCTGGAGTTTTCACTGGATATAGAGCTTATATTCTTAAGACCGCTGGAAGTACCCAAAACGGCCTCCAACGGCCTTGTAACCATTTGTTCTACCTTTTCAGGACTGGCTCCCGGATAGGTTGTAACAACCACTACATAAGGCAGCTCCATAGCCGGGAGTAAATCCGTTATCATGTTAGTAAAGGATATTACACCCAATACGATTATTAAAATTGCAGTAACAAAAACTGTATATGGTTTTTTTACACTGAATTGTGCAAGCATTCAACATCCTCCTGATCTATGTAAATTAGTTTATTAAACTTTATTAACTTTATTCAAAGAACCGTCTTTATTTCACAAACCGACCGAACAGTCGGTCGGTATTACAGGGAATATTATAGCATTGCTTCGTAAGTATGTAAAGATAAAATTTGGGGATATCTATTGTTGTTATTCTATGATAATGTCATATTTAATCTATTCTGATAAAATGTCATTTATGAAAGGAGATGTTTATCATGACACGGCAAGAGATAACAAACTCACTTTTGCAATCAAGTCTATACGAAATTCCCCGGAGTAAAAATGAGCTTTTAAATTGCAAGTTTAATTGCCTTACAAAATCTTACAGAACCCTGTTTTAAGCGACCA
>LFTM01000142.1 GCA_001513505.1 Clostridiales bacterium DTU092
GTCTTCCGCTTCGTTAACAGGTTCTAGGCATTTTCACAAGGTGATTTCCATAGTATTCTGCACACAATGCTCCTTGATAGCAGAATATTATTCCAGCCGCTGGAGCTCCAAGACTAAGAGCCTGTATACTTGCTCCGGGGCCTCATCAAACTCGCTTCGCTCAAACAGTGATTCGGCTTATCCCTCCGCTGCGTTAACAGGCTCTAAGCCTTTCCGCAAGGCGGCTTTCATAATATTCTTCATAAATAAATAGATGGTTTGCAGAATACTATTCCGATCGCTGGAGTTCCAAGGCTAGAAATAAGTAAAACTCGCTCCAGGCTTTCATCAAACTCGCTTACGCTCAAACATTGGTTCCGGCTGTCTTCCGCTTCGTTAACAGGTTCTAGGCNNCTATATTCGTCATATACAGAAAATAGGTGTTTGTGATATAATGATAAAACTGCTACAATATATATCAAAATATATTAGAAATACTTCAGTGTATACATGTGTTAAATCTACCGAATAACATGGACACTTAAATACTGTTAGCATATCATTATTCTTAATTTTACAGAGGAGAGCGGCTATATGAGAGAAATACACACGGATAGAATTGCCGATACGGTTGCCCGTCTGTGTATAGACGCCTGCTATAACCTCGGGGATGACATAAAAATGCTGCTGGAAGATGCCGTTGAAAAGGAAGTATCTCCCCATGCCAGAAAAATACTTGAGCAGTTGCTTGATAACATCACAATTGCCTCAACCTTTGGTCTTCCCCTTTGCCAGGATACAGGTATGGCAGTTGTTTTTCTGGAAATCGGGCAGGATGTGCACATAACAGGCGGGGATATCTATCAGGCTGTAAACAAAGGTGTGCAGCGTGGATATCGTGAGGGATACATGAGGAAATCCGTCCTGACGCCGCTGGAACGTATAAACGCCGGTGACAACACCCCTGCCGTAATACACACCGAGATAATCCCCGGCGACAGGATCAAAATAACTGCTGCCCCCAAAGGATTCGGCAGTGAAAACATGAGCCGGCTTAAAATGCTGAAACCGGCTGAAGGTTTGGAAGGCGTAAAAGACTTTATACTCGAAACCGTCATCAAAGCCGGAGGAAATCCGTGCCCTCCCGTAATAGTCGGGGTGGGAATTGGCGGCACCATGGAAAAAGCAGCCTATATCTCAAAAAAAGCTCTTCTTCGCCGGGCAGGCACCCACAATCCGGATCCCTCAATAGCAGAGCTGGAACAGGAAATGCTTGAAAGTATCAACAAAACCGGAATAGGCCCCATGGGACTGGGGGGAAGAACCACAGCTTTGGCCGTTCACATCGATACGTATCCCACCCATATTGCCGGTCTGCCGGTAGCTGTAAATATCCAGTGCCACGCAGCCCGTCATAAAGAGGCATGGCTGTAAACAACCATGGTCAGCCGCAAGGAGGTTTATAAATGAGCGGGATAAAAATTTTACATGCGCCTATCATAAATCAGGAATTAAACCCTCTTAAAGCAGGAGATGCCGTTTATTTGACCGGGACTATATTTACAGCCCGGGATGCCGCACACAAGCGAATATTCAAGATGATCAAAGAAGGAAAACCGATACCTGTTGATTTAAAGAACCAGGTAATCTATTATACGGGGCCATCCCCGGCAAAGCCCGGCCAAGTCATCGGATCCTGCGGCCCTACCACAAGCAGCCGCATGGACGTTTATACCCCACTGTTGTTGGAAAGGGGCCTGAAAGCGATGATAGGAAAGGGACCACGCTCCCGGGAGGTAATTGAATCAATGGTAAAACACGGTGCTGTTTATCTGGCTGCAGTTGGCGGTACGGGAGCTTTGATGGCTTCCTGTATTAAACATGTCGAGGCAGTAGCCTTCGAAGATTTGGGTCCCGAGGCTATTTACAGGCTGCAGGTCGAAAACATGCCGCTTATGGTTGCAATAGATTCAGAGGGGAACAATCTCTATGAAACCGGACCCCGCTGTTATTCGCAAATTGAATGATTATACATCCAGGTCTGTCAAAACCGTGCTAAATATAAAAAGGGCAGGACACGTCCTGACCTTTTTTTGCTTTTTATATACGTATTAATTTTATTATACCATTAATGAACTATTTATTGATTACCGCTGATAAATGTGTACCTCTTTCCTGAGCACCTATTCTTTCAATGTCAGCACCAAGGCTTACCAGTTTTTGCTCCAATCGTTCATAGCCTCTGTCAATATGCTTAACATTGGTGATCTCAGTTACACCATCAGCCATCAAACCGGCAATAACCAGAGCAGCTCCTGCCCTTAGATCGGTTGCTACCACCGGAGCGCCTGTCAAACGATCAACTCCTTCGATTATTGCCACCCTGTCCTCCACCTTGATTATGGCTCCCATACGCCTTATTTCCTCAATATGACGGTACCGTGCTTCCCAAACATTTTCAGTTATAATACTTGTTCCTTCAGCCACACTTAATAATACCGATATTGGCTGCTGAAGATCGGTAGGAAATCCGGGATAGGGAAGGGTCTTAATATTTGCCTTCCTGGGACGTCCTGTTCCTCTGACCCTCACATAATCATCACCTTCTTCCACTTCCATACCCATCTCAAGAAGCTTGGCAGAAACTGCTTCAAGGTGTTTGGGGATAACACCCTCTACTTTGATATCGCCCTGGGTAGCAGCAGAAGCGATCATGAAAGTGCCGGCCTCTATCTGATCCGGTATAATACTATACTCACAGCCATAAAGTTTATCCACGCCCCTTATCTTAATGATATCGGTACCGGCACCCTTTATATTAGCTCCCATACAGTTCAAAAAGTTGGCTACATCTACCACATGAGGTTCTTTTGCCGCGTTTACTATTGTAGTTGTGCCTTCAGCTTTTACAGCTGCCAGCATAATATTTATGGTAGCGCCAACGCTGACTACGTCCAGATATATCTCGCTGCCAATCAGCTTGTCAGCATGAGCCTTTATAAGCCCATGACCTATGGAAAGCCGGGCTCCTAAAGCTTCAAACCCTTTAACATGCTGGTCAATTGGCCGGGCCCCTATCTCACAGCCGCCTGGAAAAGCTATTTCAGCCCTGCCAAAACGCCCTAACAGTACTCCCAACAAGTAATAGGAAGCCCGCATACGCCTGACCATATCAAAATCGGCGCGGTAACTTTTTATATCAGCCGCATTTACTATCATCCGTTTTTTGTCGGGCTCAAACACAACATGTGCGCCCATCAGCTTTAAAATTTCAGATAACACTATCACATCATTGATATACGGTAAATTTTCGATTACACACGTCTCTTCTGTCAATAGAGCAGCGGGTATCACCGCAACAGCAGCATTCTTTGCACCGCTTACTTTTACACTGCCAGATAGTCTTTTTCCACCACGTATCACTAGTTTCTCCAATAGCCCGTTCCCTTCCTGTTACAGAAGAGAACCTCACCTCCCAACTTCAACCAACCGTATCAGTACACAACTGCGTCCACTAACCCGGTATTACTTATTGATAATATCATTGTTATTCTATCACAGTACTGTTTTATTTTAATTTAAATTTAGTTAAATTTTTATTAAGTACCATATATAAAATAAGCTTGTCTGTTTTTACACAAAAATAAACGCCGGATCAATGCCCGCATCCGCTGCACCCGCTGCAGCTCCTTGCGGAACAACCTCCAGAGTTTGACGAACCACCCAACATGCCGAAATAACACTTACCCTCATAAATACGTTTAACATCTCTGCTTCCGCATTCAGGACATTTCACCTTGTCCATCTCGCTGCTGTATACCAGCTCATCAAATTTTTTTTCACATTGGCTACATTGAAAATCTAACAACGGCATATATATTTATCCTTTCCAACACGTATAATTCGATATTCATAATAAAGTATAGCGTCTTTTGGGCAAAAAATCAATTAAAATTAAAATAACTTTTATTGGCAAGTCATTTCAGCCGTTTTTTGAAAAAATCATCCCATGACTCCCCTGTTACCTCTTCACAGGCCTTTAGTAAATCTGCAAAGGTCGCATTCTCAAACTTATTGTTCTCGTAATAGACCTGCAAGATATCATAGAATTTGTTGTCACCGGCCACTTGATGCATCTCCCGGAATACACCGGCTCCCTTGCCGTATATAACAAGGTCGTATAACACCCAATCCGGGAATTTATACACAGGCTGATCAACCGCCAGCTCTATTTGCGACTCATCTGCCAAATATCTTTCCAGATATGAAGACTTTCCTTCAGCGATCATAGTATTGTATATCTCATTCTCCATATCTTTACCATACCTGTGACCATAGTACAGTATCGTTGAATATTCGGTAAGCGCCTCATCCAGCCAGGGTTCATCTATCTGATCATTGCCTACCACCCCGTACCACCACTGGTGAGCGGTTTCATGAACCGTCACGTACTCCAGCCATACTTGCTGTTGTTCCAGATAAAGACTTGTAT
>LFTM01000117.1 GCA_001513505.1 Clostridiales bacterium DTU092
GCTTGTAAGCGGGGACGGTCAGGAAATTGGTCAAATAAGCGATATTATACTAAACCCCAATGATGGAACCGTCGAAGGATATGAAGTTTCAAAAGGAATAATAGAAGATATAGTAGACGGACGTTCCATACTGCCCTACGATATATCAAATTCTGTCACTGACGACGCGGTTATAGTTTCTATTGAACAGACTAATCAGATGAAATCCTATAACAAGGGAATAAAAAGTATGCTTAGTGCAAATAAAGGTTAAGAAAGAGGTGAAAATAAATGAATAAATATGTCAGAGGTTTTATTGCAGGAAGTATGATGGGAATCGCAGCAGGGATTCTATTTATGCCGCAAAGAAATGGAATGAAAAAAAAGGTTCTGAATGATGGAAAGAACATTGTTGGCAGCGCTGCCCAGATGATGGCAGATATGATAACAGATTTGAAGCAAAATAAATAATTTAAGATAGGCCCAGATAACGGGTCTATCTTAAATTATGCAATATAAAAGAGGTCTTGCAGGTGAAACCATATAAAAGACTGGTTGCAATTAGTCTATTTGTTTTTTTCCTGTTTTTATTTGTTTATTTTATAATCCTTAACTGGCTCAAATTATCTGGCATGTTTAAAATTATACTTTATGCTGTTGCGTTTTCATATATACTGGTGCCGATAACGGAACGGCTGGAAAGATTTCTACCCGGGACTGCCGCAATATTGCTGATCTTCGCCGGGTTATTTATTGTCATTTGTTTAGTAGGTCTGTTGCTAATACCACCTTTTATTCAGCAGGTTGCTTCATTGAATGCATATATTCCTGAGGTGATTTCTGAATTAAAAGAATTTTCCAGGGGTATCCAATCCGGATTGCAGAAAGCGGGGATCCGATATGCAGTCCAGCAAACCATAGAAGAAGGTATTGAGGTTGTACAGCAACGTTTGCTAAAGCTGACACCTAATATAATTGAAGGATTTATGGATAAAGCAGCTAATATTCCGGGATTGTTTTTAATTCCCATACTTAGCTTTTATTTTTTAAGAGATCGGAAATACTTCAAGAAGGCTTTAACCAGGCTTATTCCATTTAAGTATAGAAAAAATATAACCCGCACTTTTTCCGAAATCAACCATATACTGAACCGCTTCATCAGAAGCCAGATAATAACAGCCGTTGTTATCGGCATTTTTAGCACAATAGGATTCCTCATTATACAACTTCCGTATGCTTTAGTTTTAGGGGTAATATCTGGTGTTTTTGAAATAATACCCTATTTTGGTCCCTGGTTAGGAGCGATTCCGGCGGTATTAATTGCTATAATAAATGCTCCAAACAAGATTATTTGGACTGTTATTGTGGTAATTATTGTACAACAGTTGGAGGGAAGTTTCATTACACCAAAAATTATGGGAGATCATGTCGGGCTTCATCCAGTATATATAATAGTTTCACTTTGGATCGGAGGTATGTTTTTTGGTATCCTGGGTATGTTTTTTGCAGTCCCGGCAGTACTGATAATACGAGTTATTATACGCAATATATACTTGAGTATAGCAAGTATATAATCTCCTTAAAGAAATATAATTCCAATCACCGGAGCACCAAAGCTTCCATAATATTCTTTACCAATGCTCATAGTTAGCAGTATAACTAAGTACAGTGTATTTACAGAATACTATTCCAATCACTTAAGTTCAGGGCTAGAAATAAGTAAAACTTGCTCCAGGCCTCCACCAAAACTCGCTTACGCTCAGACATTGGTTACGGCTGTCTTCCGCTGCGTTAACAGGTTCTAAGCCTTTCCGCAAGGTGATTTCCATAATATTCTTCTAATAACATATAAGCAAATATAAATAATTGACAAAATAATGCTATTTCTATATAATCATGAATAAATGAAGTTTAGAAAAACATAATGAAGGGAAGTATTAGATCAGACCCAGGCCTCCAGAGAGGAGGGAAATGGTGTAAACCCTCTGGCCATGGATGATTGAAGCAGTCCTGGAATGGTACAGCTGAATGGAGTAGGCTGTAACGGTAGATGGCCGTTATCAATATGAGTGACCGTATTTTTATACGGTAATGAGGGTGGTACCGCGTATAATGCGTCCCTCCCATTATATGGGATGGGACGCATATTTAGTTTTATATTGGTATGTAACTTAAGGAGGATAGTATAACATGGAAAAAATGAGCTTACAGGAAATACGAACAAAATTTTTAAAATTCTTTGAAAGCAAGGATCATTTAATATTGCCAAGTTTTTCTTTGGTACCTCAAAATGATAAGAGCCTTCTTCTCATCAATGCAGGAATGGCTCCTCTGAAACCCTATTTTACCGGGCAGGAAACACCACCTAAAAGAAGAATTGCTACTTGTCAGAAATGTATACGCACTCCTGACATTGATGTGGTGGGAAAGACCGCACGACATGGAACATTTTTCGAAATGCTGGGCAATTTTTCATTTGGTGATTATTTTAAAAAAGAAGCTATCGCATGGGCCTGGGAATTTGTTACACAGGTTCTGAAAATGCCCGTAGAAAAACTATGGATAAGCATCTATGAAGAAGATGACGAAGCTTTCGAAATATGGAACAAGGATATAGGAATCCCAGAAGATCGGATTGTCAGAATGGGTAAAGAGGACAATTTCTGGGAGATTGGCACGGGTCCATGTGGCCCATGTTCGGAGATATATTTTGATCGCGGACCGGAAAAAGGTTGTGGCAAACCCGACTGCGGTTTAGGCTGTGATTGTGATAGGTATGTGGAATTCTGGAACCTGGTTTTCACACAGTTTGATAAAGATGAACATGGAAATTATCACCGGCTTGCCCATCCTAATATCGATACCGGTATGGGTTTGGAAAGAGTGGCTGCCATTATGCAGGGAGTTGATTCCCTGTTCGAGGTAGATGCTATATGGGATATACTGCAGCACATAAGCAAAATAGCAGGAATAGAATATGGAAAAACTGAAGAGGCTGACATATCATTAAGGGTTATCACCGATCATGTACGTAGTACTGTTTTTATGGTGTCAGACGGTATACTGCCATCCAACGAAGGTCGCGGATATGTACTGAGAAGAGTGTTACGGAGGGCTTGCCGTCATGGCAAACTGTTAGGAATTGATAAGCCATTCTTAAGCCAGGTGGCCAAAACTGTAATCAAGCAGTTTTGTGAAGCATATCCCGAACTAAAAGAAAGGGAAGAGTATATTATTAAAATTATTGATATCGAAGAAGAACGGTTTAATGAAACAATTGACCAGGGTATGAGCTATTTAAACGAATATATCGATGAAATGGTTAAAAGCGGCCAAAATGT
Source organism: Clostridiales bacterium DTU092 (assembly GCA_001513505.1). GTDB lineage: Bacteria > Bacillota > Clostridia > Caldicoprobacterales > Caldicoprobacteraceae > DTU074. The sequence goes on from LFTM01000117.1 coordinate 3,321, forward strand.
CCTCGATGGTGCTAAAGCCTTCAAACTATACGATACCTATGGATTTCCGCTTGAGCTTACAAAGGAGATTCTTCGTGAGCAGGGCATGCAGGTTGACGAAAATGGATTTTTAAAAGAGATGGAAATTCAGAGAAAGAGAGCAAGGGCAGCCCATCAGGCTACCGATTATATGGGTATGGATAATAAGCTATACCAGCTTATAGACTCAAACGTGGAGACGGAGTTCTTAGGGTACGATTTGCTTGAAACCGAAAGCAATGTAATCTTCCTGATCAAGGATGATGCCCAGGCAGATTCAGCATACCAGGGTGATGAAATTGCTGTAATTCTGGACAAAACTCCTTTTTATCCCGAAGGCGGAGGTCAGGTAGCAGATCAGGGACACCTTCACACTGCTGATGGCCTTGTCGAGATAAACGATGTTCAAAGACTGTTTGGCAATAAGATCATCCATTTTGGCAAGGTAATAAGTGGGAAATTAGAAAAAGGTAAATCTGTAAAGGCTGAGGTAAACGAAGACATGAGACTTGCCACAGCCCGCAATCATACGGTTACCCATCTGCTTCATAAGGTTCTCAGAAACGTATTAGGTGCTCATGTGGAACAGGCCGGTTCTCTGGTATCACCACACAGGCTTCGTTTTGATTTTTCTCATTATGCTTCTCTTTCAACCGAGGAACTGCATAACATTGAAAAGCAGGTAAATAATGAAATTATGAAGGCGATTCCCGTTGAGATAATAGAAACCACATTTAACCGTGCCAGAGAAATGGGTGCAATAGCATTATTTGGTGAGAAGTATGAAGAAAACGTCCGGGTGATTAAAATCGGTGACTTCAGCATGGAATTATGCGGTGGAACCCATCTTAAAAATACAGGTCAGGCAGGAATGTTTAAAATATTAAGTGAATCGGGAATTGCAGCCGGAATCCGTCGGATTGAAGCCGTAACCGGATTTGGAGTTCACGAGCATTTGTTGACCCAGGAGCAATTGATAAACACAATTGCCCAGCAGCTGAAAACAAGTCCTTCCGACATCCAAATGCGTGTAGAAAACTTGTTGTCCCGGATTAAGGAACAGGAGAAGGAAATCGATCAGCTTCGAAGCAGAGTAGCTGCAAACAGCATTAGCACGCTGATGGAATCAAAAAAGACGATTGGACCGGTTAACTATATAGTTTCTCAGGTTGACGGGCTGGACATTGAAGGACTTCGCAACATGGTAGACAACCTAAAGGATAGGATAAGGTCCGGGGTTATCGTGCTGGCTACGATAAAGGATGATAAGGTTCTCTTATCTGCGGGTGCTACCAAAGATGTGGTTGCTCAAGGGGTACATGTGGGCAATTTAATCAGAGAGGTGGCAAAGATAACCGGGGGAGGAGGCGGCGGCCGGCCCGATATGGCACAAGCTGGCGGAAAAGATATTAACAAACTGGATGAGGCATTGAACCAGGTGCATGTTTTACTTGCCAGACAGCTGGGTATATAGTAATTTGACTCGATAATGGAAAAAATATTATAAAAATCGTTGTTTTATATTTGAAAAATGATAAAAGATCAAGTATGATAATCATTGAAGAACTTGGTTAGAAGGCAGGTAAATCAGATGAATCGTGATCCTCAGGAAACCATGATGTTTAAGTTCAGAAAGGAGTTTTCCGACACTCCTAAAGGAATATTGCTAAGCGTATATAACGCTTTGGAAGAGAAAGGTTACAACCCTGTAAACCAGCTGGTAGGTTATTTTATTTCAGGGGATCCAACTTATATTACCAGCCACAAAAATGCCCGTTCCATTATAAGAAAAATGGAAAGAGATGAGCTTCTTGAAGAATTGGTCCGGTTTTATGTTGAAAGCCACCGGAAATAAATGAGGTATACAAATAATGCAATACAACCAGCTAGGAAACACTGATATATTCGTATCAAAACTATGCTTTGGTTCTCTGCCGTTAGGACCTCTGCAAAAAAATATTGCCCTTAAAGATGGTGTCGCCGTAATTGAAAAAGCTATAGAGTTGGGTGTGAACTTTATAGATACGGCAGATCTTTATGGCACATATCCCTATATTAAAGAAGTGTTGAAAACCCATAAAGATCTTGTAGTTGCAACGAAATCCTATGCTTATGACACCGAAACCGCCAAACAGACGTTGGAACGGGCTTTGCATCAAACCGGACGTGAATACATCGATATTTTCCTCCTTCACGAGCAGGAAGGGCCCCTTACGCTGAAAGGCCATAGGGAAGCCCTTGAATATTTTATAGCGAAAAAACATGATGGAATTATCCGCGCTGTAGGTATCTCTACACATCATGTAACGGCAGTAAAGGCTGCTGCTTTAATGAAGGAAATAGATGTAATCCATCCGATACTAAACTATAAAGGGTTGGGTATTGTTGATGGCAGCCGTCAGGAAATGGAACAGGCAATAAAACTGGCCTATGAATGCGGTAAAGGCATTTACATTATGAAGGCTTTGGGAGGTGGCCATTTAATCACCGATATACAGCAAGCCTTCAGATATATCCTGGATTTTCCCTATGCTCATTCCATTGCCGTGGGTATGCAAAGGGTTGAAGAGGTATGTGCCAATATTAGTTTTTTTGAAAGCGGGACCATACCGAATAATTTGCAATCGGCCTTGGAATCCTATGAAAGAAAATTATTTATACACGATTGGTGTGTTGGTTGCGGGAAATGTGTCGACAGGTGTTCCCAGAATGCGTTAAGAATAGACAGCGATGGAAAGGCGTATGTTTTGCATGAAAAATGTTTGCTATGTGGTTATTGTGGTTCGGTATGCGACCATCTGGCTATTAAAGTTATTTGACTTTTCAGGGAGGAAATTTTTGTGAGAATTATTGGGTTGGACATCGGTGACAAGCGCATTGGAGTTGCTATCAGCGATCATATGGGATGGACCGCGCAAGGCCTTGAAACTATTGAGAATACCGGCAAAAATGCTGTACACGCAAAGCTGCAAAGAATAATTGATGAGTATAAACCCGATAAAATCATTATCGGCCTCCCTCTGAATATGAATGGTTCTGAAGGATACAGAGCAGAGCTTGTAAAAAAGTTTGGTGAAGATATAAAGACTTTTTATCCGGGAGAAATTATATACTGGGATGAAAGGCTTACTACCGTATCAGCCCATCGCGCTATGATTGATGGTGGTGTGCGGAGAAAAAAAAGAAAACAAAAGGTGGATCAGATTGCAGCCATTTTAATTCTTCAGAACTATTTAGATTACTATAATAATCTAAGGAAAGAAGGTTAATATTTATGGAAACACAAAGCAATGTCCTGGAACTTATTGATGAGAACGGTACAGTTACAAGGTTTGAGCATCTTCTCACACTCGATTATGATGGCAGTGAATACATTGTAATTACACCTTTGGAGCCTATAGATGGGATTGAAGAGGATGCAGTTGTTATTCTTCGTCTGGAACAGGATGAAAATGGAGATGATATATTTGTTCCCATTGAGGACGAAGAGGAACTCCATGAGGTATTCGACGCGTTTGTACAAATTGTAGACCAGGAAATGGATGAAGAAGACGACGACGAATACTAAAACTGATTCAGCCATGGCAAAGCGATATAATAAGCTAAAAAAATATTATCGTATTCGAAAGCGCAATATGCGCTTTCTTTTTTTATATAATTTTCCAATAATTTTAATATTTATTGAAAATTGCAATATTAAATGCAACACTTTTTTAAGGAAAAGTATGATATAGATATCCAA
>LFTM01000128.1 GCA_001513505.1 Clostridiales bacterium DTU092
CTTTGCAGGGACACCCTTGTATGTTCACATTGCCGGGTGTAGACATGTCCACCGGTTCCCTTGGGATGGGAATCTCCGTAGGGGTAGGTATGGCTCTGGCTGCCAGGGTTACCGGTAAAAAGTACAGGGTATTTGTACTGTGCGGTGATGGCGAGATGCAGGAAGGCCAGAATTGGGAGGCTTTCATGTCAGCAGCCAAGTGGGAGCTTGATAATCTGGTGGTAATTATAGATCGGAATGGTGTACAGCTGGATGGAACTGTGGATCAGATTATGCCTTTGGGGGATCTGGAATCCAAGCTAAGGGCTTTTGGACTGTACACTGTGAAGTGTGACGGACACGATGTGGAAGCTTTGGTAAATGCTATTGAAGATGCTGTTGATTATAAAGGTCCTGCGGTCGTAATTGCTGAAACCGTAAAAGGTAAAGGAGTATCTTTTATGGAGGGGCAGGCAGCCTGGCATGGACAACCCATTGGGAAAGAGGAGTATGAACAGGCCATAATGGAATTGAGCAGGTAATTGAATTTATATTGTATGGGGAGAGGTTGGCATGATGGAACAAAAACCTATGAGACTTGTGTTTGGCGAGACTTTATGTGAGCTGGCGGATGAATTCCCGGAACTTGTAGTTTTGGATGCTGATGTGTCAAGCAGTACCCAAACCAAATGGTTTGGTGAGAAGTTCAAAGACAGGTTTTTCAACTTTGGAATTGCAGAAGCCAATATGGTGAGTGCAGCAGCCGGCATGGCTGCCTGCGGGCTGATTCCTGTGGTATCTACCTTTGCATTTTTAATAACTTTACGGGCCGGAGATCCTGTAAGGAGCCTGGTTGCTTACAATAACCTGAATGTAAAGCTGGCGGGAGGATATGCAGGGTTATCGGATTTTGCAGACGGAGCCAGCCACCAGGCGGTGATGGATCTGGCAGTTATGCGGGCCATGCCAAACATGACGGTACTGGTACCTTCGGATATTGAGACAACCCGTGGTGCGGTCAGAGCTATGTTAACGCATAAAGGACCGGTTTATCTGCGCCTGTCCCGTGACGTGGTAGGTTCTTATCATGAGGGAGATGAAAGTTTTGATATAGGAAAAGCCAGGGTATTAAAAGACGGAGATGACATAACCCTGGTTGTCAGCGGCACGCTGCTACCGAAGGTTCTGGAGGCTGCCCGGGAACTGGATAAGGCAGGTATACAGGCTGCCGTCCTGGAGTTCCCCACATTAAAACCTTTTGACAGTGAAACCCTGATACATTATGCAGAAAAAACCGGTGCAGTTGTAACTGTTGAAGAACATACTATTTTGGGCGGTCTGGGAGGAGCTGTGGCAGAATCATTATCCGAAGCTTATCCGGTTCTGTTAAAGCGGATAGGAATAAATGACCGTTTTGGCGAGAGCGGACCGTATAAGGACCTTCTGAATAAATATCAACTAACGGCAAAGTATATTTATGAAGCTGCTCTGGATTTGCTGGACAGAAAAAGGAAGAAGAATACCTCGCAGTAAGCGATGTATGTTATGTTAAGATATAGCTTTATAGTTAAAGCATGGTATAATTATGATAGAAATAATGTCTTGAAATATATTTATATAAAGGAGGATCAAGGAAATGAATGAATCCATGTATAAATACATGAAGGTGGGACTTATACATTTTATGGCCTATCCCGACACCATGAAAGGTGAAGGTCCTATATTGGAGACAATAAGGAAGATAGCGGTGGACGATTATTTCAATGCCATTGAGATTACCTGGATAAAAGATGACAAGGTAAGAGAAAAGGTCAAAAAGATGCTGGAAACCTCTCATATGACGGTGGCTTACGGTGGCCAGCCCAGGTTACTGACTACCGGGATGAACATAAATGATCTTGATGAAAATGCCAGAAGACGGGCCATTGACAGCCTTAAGGAAGGCATTGACGAGGCATACTACATGGGTGCAAAGGGGTTTGCATTCCTAAGCGGCAGGTATGAGGAAGATAAGAAAGAAGAGGCCTTTGCAGCTCTGATGGATTCCACAAAGGAGCTTTGTGCTTATGCAAAATCAAAGGGAGATCTTACTATAGCCCTTGAAGTGTTTGACTGGGATGTGGACAAGAAGAGTATAATCGGACCTGTGGACCTGGCGAAGAGGTTTGCAGAGGAGATAAGGAAGGAATATGACAACTTTGGTCTTTTGGTAGACTTAAGCCATCTGCCGCTTTTAAGGGAGACTGCAGAAGAATCCATACTGCCGGTAAAGGATTACATAGTGCATGCCCATATGGGGAATGCGGTTGCGGCCGATCCATCATTAGAAGCGTATGGTGATGCCCATCCCAGGTTTGGTTTTCCAAACAGCGAGAATGATGTGGATGAACTGGTAGAGTATCTCAGGGTACTGATGGATATAGGCTTTTTGAATACCGAAAACCCGCCTGTTGTAAGTTTTGAAGTAAAACCATGGGGTGACGAGGATCCTGATATAGTAGTGGCCAATGCAAAGAGAGTACTTAATGAAGCATGGGCAAGACTGTAGCAGCTTAATATATAGAATAACAAAGCAGCAATCATATCAATTGCTGCTTTGTTATTATTATAAAAGTTATAAAATGAAAAATCGTACAAATACGAGGGTTAAGCAACTCTCTTGCAAAATCAAAACTGCAGCGGTAAACGTTCAGAAAGCATATTTGCGTATGTTATGGTAAACCTAGTAATATAATTCGGGAGGTGTTATTAATGGAGATAAGACCCAATATTATGGTTCCATTGGGATATGGGAAATATGTGCGATCTGACAAAATCATCAGTCTGCAGCCTATAGAAGATGACAGGGGACCTGGACGAAGGACTCTGGTTCATGTTGAAGAGATAGCAGAGCCTATAACGGCGTCCCGGACGGAAAATTCCATATTAGCCAGTATGGTGGGGACACCTAAGGAGGTTTTGGAGGCCATGGCTGCGATAGATCTGCTTAGAGACATCCTGGATGATTTTCGGCAGATTGGTCCTATGCTGAGAAAAAGTTTGAAGCGAGAGGTCAGGCTGGATATTGACGCCATCGAAAAACGGATTGTTGAACTTATAGGTGATGAGCCCGACATTAACGAAAACGAATAACTGAATAACAATCTCTGGCTACTATGGGCTGACTATAAACGTTCTCCTTCAGATGCCTGTTTCAGGGAAAATAGATATGGAAAAGAGCATTAAAAAAGGGTAATATAGAAGAGAGATATAAAATATATATATGACATTGTAAAGGGGAATTATATCTATGCCTCCAATCAGCTTGCTTATTAAGCCTGCCTCAAGCAACTGCAATTTAAGATGTAAATATTGTTTTTACCATTCTCTGGCTGAGAACAGGCAGACCGATTCATATGGCATAATGGACATCGAAACTTTAGAGATTCTTGTAAGAAAAACAATGGAATATGCTGATCATGCCTGTTCTTTTGTCTTTCAAGGGGGAGAGCCTACGCTGGCAGGCCTTGACTTTTTCAGGAGTTTAGTAGAATTTCAAAAGAAGTACAATAAAAAAAATGTATATATAAGTAATGCCATTCAGACTAACGGTATGGTTATTGATGAGGAGTGGGCAAGATTCCTTGCAGAAAACAAATTTTTAGTCGGGCTTTCTCTTGACGGACCTAAGGATATCCATGATTCCTACAGGGCAGGGCCAAATGGAAAAGGATCTTTTATTCGCATAATGGAAACGGTAAATCATTTCAATAAATACAAGGTGGAATACAACATTCTTTCTGTAGTAACGGCTCATTCAGCAAGACATATTAACAAAATTTATAATTTTTTTAAGAAACATGGTTTTAGGTATCTTCAGTTCATTCCATGTCTTGATCCCCTTGGAGAACATCCTGGGGGATATGAGCACTCCTTAACCCCCGAAAGATATGCCTACTTTTTAAAAACGCTGTTTGATCGATGGTATAACGATATTTTGCAAGGAAACATGATAAGCATAAGATACTTTGACAATATCGTTGGTATGGCTATGGGGTACAGACCTGAGTCCTGCGGGATGTCAGGTGTCTGTACATGCCAGTTTGTTGTTGAAGCCAATGGTGGAGTTTACCCGTGTGATTTTTATGTGATTGACGAATGGTACCTGGGCAATTTAAAGCATTCATCTTTTGAGGAGATATGGAATTCTGAAACAACTGGCAGGTTTATCGAGGTTTCAAAGTATGTAGATCCTAAGTGCAGGGAATGTAAATGGTTTAGATTATGCCGTGGAGGATGCAGGAGGGAGAGGGAACCCTTTGAAGATGACAAACCTGTATTGAATCGTCTTTGTCCGGCTTTTTATGAGTTCTTTGAATATGCTGGAGACAGGATATTTGAGCTGGCGAGAATACTTTCAAATCCAACCAGTATCATGAGAAGGGAAGGGTTGTAAAACATGAGCTATAATAATGCACTTCGTATCATAAAACACGAAAAAATTGACAGGCCGTCACAATGGGAGTGGGTTGCAAATCCTGCCTGGGTGCGTACAAAGATGTTGCCCAATGAGAATATGCAGGATACTATGCTAAGGTTGTATCAGGAGTACGATTGGGATTTTGGTAGTGCTGACGATGTTTTGGGGATTGGAACGGGGAGCGTGCCCGCCCCTTTAAAGAATGTCACCGCAGATATGATCTATGATTTTGATCCTGAAAACCCGCCTGAAGGAAAGGTCATTGACTATGTACAGTGTCTTGGGGTTGCTCCAGGCTGCTCCGCAGAACAAATGGCAGAGGTTTTCCATAGAAAGTGGCATGAGAGTCAAAGCAGGATGGGTAGCTTATCCCTTGTTCCGGGTGCGCATTATCATCAGGTGCTGCATTATTTTACTACAACTTTCGGTTGGGAGCCCACCATGTACGCAGCCTATGATGATCCAAACCGGTTTGAAAAAGTAATGGATCGGTTTACGGAGTTAACTGTAAAGGTAAATGAAGCATGGGCCATGACAGGAGTCCGCTTGATGATATGTCATGACGATTTGGCAATGATCGATAGGACCATTTTTCCGCCGGACTGGTACAGAGAGTATATATTCCCAAGATATAAAAAATGTTGGGAACCGCTAAAGAAGAAGGGTATAGCAATTTTGTTTATGTCAGATGGCAAGATAGACGCCCTGCTCCCGGATCTTATGCCGCTGGAACCGGATGGACTTTTCATAGACGCTCCCTGTGATTTATTATCCATTTCCGAGAAATATGGCAGCAGGCTTTTCCTGATTGGAAATGTAAACGTTTCAGCTCTAATAGAAGGGGATGCTGAAAAAATAAAGTCTGAGATTAGACGGGTTGTTCAGCAGGGAGCATCATGTGAGAATCTCATTATCCGTTGCAGCAGTGGTCTGGATGAGAATATACCGCCGCACGCGATACAGTTGTACATGGATGCCGTAAAGGAGATCCGCAGTGAAAACAACTATTAACGAGAAAATGATTTTTCAATACTGGACTAAAAAACTAACTGTCATTGAAATAAAGGAAAGGGGATGAACATTTATGTCAAAGGTCAGGGTAGGTTTTATAGGTTGTGGAGGAATTGCCCGTTATCATGCTGGTAACCTTTTGAAAATGGATGATGTAGAAATCGTTGCGGTTTACGATCCTGTAGAAGAGCAGATGGATAAAATGCTGGCTATGACATCGGGCGGACGGAAGTATTCCGGTTACCTGGATATGTACGATAATGCGGAACTGGATGCCGTATATGTGTGCATACCTCCCTACTTGCACGGAGACATTGAGGTGGAGGCGGCAAAACGCGGAATAAACATGTACATCGAAAAGCCTGTTGCAACCGATATGGAAACTGTAAAGAAGGTAAATCAGAGCATTGAAGAGGCCGGAATAGTCACTGCTGTAGGTTTCCAGGACAGATATCTTGATATTATTGCCAGAGCAAAGGAATACATAAAGGGGCATGAAATCGGTATTGTATACGGTGCGTGGATTGGAGGAATACCCGGCGTACCATGGTGGAGAAAAAAAGAACAGTCGGGCGGACAAATTGTGGAACAGAGTATTCATATTATTGATATGATGAGATATTTTCTGGGTGAGGCTGAAACTGTATACAGTGTGGGCAAATCCGGTATTGTGAAGGATCTGCCGGGGTATGATATTGAAGACTATTCCGCAACGGTTATTACTTTTAAAAATGGTGTTGTGGCTACCCTTTTTACCGGATGTTATGTAAGTGATCAGGCACCCAATATAGGTAACGGTATTACCTTTGTGTGCCGTGATGTGCGGATTGAATATGAACTTAGGAGCCATGTCCGTTTTATCAAACAGCATTCTTTGGAAGAATACAGATCAGTGAACAATCCTGGAATGAAAGCTGACAGGACTTTCATTGATGCAGTCAAGGCAAAGGATCCTTCCATGGTGCTATCACCCTACAAAGACTCTATGAAATCCATGGAGATTGCCTTGGCAGCCAACCAGTCTATTGAGACCGGAATGCCGGTTAAAATAGGGTAATGTAGATATTACGAAAGGTCATCCTCGCAACAGGGTGGCCTTTTACCTTTTGAAACTCCATAGTGATTATTTATTATCATTCAGAAACGGTGTATTTGTGACAATTCCAAAAAGATAATGTATAATAAAGGAAAACATGTTAGTAAAGCTTTTCTATACGGGACGTAGATCAGTTAGATTCAGCTTACATTATATTTTGAATAATGTGGAAGTCGCCTTGCGGAAAGACTTGGAGCCTGTTAACGCAGCTTTTCAGATATCAAATGATGCAGTCAGATGAAGGGATTAGTAATTATCATATCATAGAGTTGTTCAGCCGGTGTATTTGCTACTATGTATAAAGAAAAAATAATTGTACGGTTTTACGAAAATTTGACATAAGAAGCTTTAAGGAGGTTAACACCTGATGGTATCATATAAAAAGGACCTAAAGAATGGCGGACTCCATTTAAACCGGGTATTCGTATACGGAACGTTAATGAAAGATTTTTGGAATTATGATAAATATTTGAAAGGCCGGATAAGCCGCATAACGCCGGGGATAACATATGGGCTGCTTTACCATTTGCCCGAAGGTTACCCGGCTTTGTTAGCAGGAACTGAGGCAATTAAAGGAGAAGTAATAGAACCGGTTGATGAGAATCTTATAAAAGATCTGGACAGGTTGGAGGGCTATGTTGAAGGGAGAAGCAATAATCTGTATAAAAGAGAGGTAAAGACTGTATTGACGCAAGACGGAGAAAAGATAAATTGCTGGGTGTATATTTACGCAGATGAGAGATATGCCAAAGAAAATGGGATACTGATACCTGATGGAGATTGGAGAAAATTTATGGAGAATAGGAGGAACTAAATATGTTAAGAAGAGTAACCGTCGAGAATGGAGTGTTGGAAGGACTTCCCGCTGCCGATCCAAGAATTACCGTGTTTAAAGGGATTCCGTTTGCCGCCCCTCCTGTAGGGGACTTAAGATGGCGACCGCCACAGCCGTGTAAGGATTGGGAAGGTGTTTACAAAGCTTATACTTTTGCTCCCGCTTCAATACAGGCAACTCCCGGTCTGGACCCTAACAGTATTTATACTAAAGAGTTTCATGTGGACCCAGACATCCCTATGAGTGAGGATTGCTTGTATTTGAATGTATGGACACCTGCCAAACATCCGGATGAAAAACTGCCCGTTATGGTTTGGATTTTTGGCGGAGCTTTGCTGGTGGGTTATACATCAGAAATGGAATTCGATGGAGAACGTATTGCACGCAGAGGAGTTGTTCTTGTAAGTGTTAATTACAGACTGAATGTATTCGGCTTTTTTGCTCACAAAGAAATTTCAGCCGAGAACCCAAACGGACCAAAAGCGAACTTCGGGCTGTTGGATCAGATGGCAGGGATCGCCTGGGTAAAGCGGAATATAGCTGCCTTCGGGGGAGACCCTGACAATATTACAATATTCGGACAATCTGCAGGTGGCGGGAGTGTAACGGCCCATATAACCTCACCTGTAGCTGAAGGATTGTTTCAGAAAGCTATTATTCAAAGTGGTGTAGGTTTTATTCCACGTCTTAACCGGAGGTATCCTGCCCTGGATGAAGCTGAAAAAGCCGGAGAAGAATTTTTTAAATTTTTAGGCGTACGTTCGCTGGATGAAGCCCGTAAAATCGATGCAAAAGAACTTTTTGAAAAATATAATGCCTTTGGACACAGATGGGGTTTTGTAAAGGATGGGTATTACATAGTTGAGAATCCGGTAAAGCGTATTCTGGAAGGACGGTGGAATAAAATACCGCTAATTATAGGACATACGGGCAATGAGTTTATGGAAAAGCCGGATCCCAAAATTATAGAGGAATTTAAGGATTATATCTGCAAGAAGTATCAGAACGATGCAGATTCAAGAGAAGATAATTATGTTGAAGAGATGTGTAAAACAGATGCTGTTAACATGTGTGAAATAGGTAATTTAATGTGGTGTGAGCATAATACAGAAAAACAGGACACTACAATATATTGTTATCGTTTTGATCCTGAAATACCGGGGGACGATGCCGGTTCATTCCATTCCTCTGAACTCTGGTTTACGTTTGAAACATTGGCAAAATGCTGGCGGCCGTTTGTCGGAAAACATTATGATTTAGCACGTCAGATGTGCAATTACTGGACCAACTTTGCTAAAAAAGGGAATCCTAACGGGTTGGATGCGGATGGCACACCTATGCCCGAATGGCGTCCCTATACAAAAGAGGAACCTTATATAATGCTCTTTGGAGATAAACCTGGCAAGGATCCGGAAAGGCCGACAAAATTATTGAAGTTTATGGCAGAGCTTTATTTAAAGCGGGTTAAAAGAAATTTGGAGTAGTTCATGTCCGCTTTCTACTTTTGCTGTTTAATGATATACTGGTGACAATTTAATAACACCCTACGAATTGTTATACAGGGAGGATAAACTGTGGATAGAACGCTAATCTTTAACGGGAGAATTATCACTCCTTACCGGATGATTAATAATGGAAGTATACTAGTTGAAGAAGGAAAGATAGCAGATATTAGTGAAGGCAGGCTTCCGGTATCTGAGTGCACAACCATAGATGCAAAAGGCCTTTACGTATCTCCGGGGTTTATTGATATCCATACCCATGGAGGTGGAGGATTTGATTTCATGGACGGTACCGTGGAAGCATATCTGGGTGCTGCGATAGAACATGCTAAGCATGGAACGACGGCTCTAGTTCCTACGACTGTAACCAGCACAAAGGAGAGCTTGAAAGAGACATTTGAGATATATAAAAAAGCTAAAGCTAGCAAATATAAAGGGGCGTCCCTATTAGGTTTACATTTAGAAGGTCCCTATTTTTCTATGGAACAGAGAGGAGCCCAGGATCCACGCTATATTAAAAACCCTGAAAGAGAAGAATACGAAGAAATTCTAAGCTGGTCAGATGATATAATACGGTGGAGTGCAGCACCGGAGTTAGATGGAGCAATGGAATTCGGCAGATTTTTAAAAGAGAAAAATATTCTACCTTCTATAGGCCATTCAAATGCAATTTATGAAGAGGTAATCGAGGCTTTTGAAAATGGATATACCCATATCACCCATTTATATTCAGGGATGTCAGGGGTAAGAAGAATAAATGCCTATCGATATGCAGGCGTTATTGAAAGTGCTTTTCTGATAGATGAAATGACCGTTGAGATTATCGCCGATGGAGCACATCTTCCATCCAGCCTGCTTAAGCTGATCTATAAAATAAAGGGGCCGGATAAGATCGCCCTGGTCACTGATTCTATGAGGGCTGCCGGGATGCCGGAGGGAGAATCTATTTTAGGCGGCATTAGAGATGGACAGAAGGTCATTGTTGAAGATGGAGTGGCAAAGCTTCCGGATAGGACGGCTTTCGCGGGAAGTGTAGCAACTGCTGATAGACTGGTTAGAACTATGATCAATATAGCACAGGTCCCTCTTATAGATGCTGTTCGGATGATGACCACTACACCGGCTAAAATTATGAAAATAGATGATAGAAAAGGCAGCATTGTTGTTGGTAAGGACGCGGATTTAGTAATATTTGATGAAGATATAAATATCCAAACTACTATGGTAGAAGGTGAAGTGGTGTATAGTCGTCAATAAGAAAACAAACCCGTTTTATTATTCAGTATAAATTTTAAACAAAGAAAAATGGAAAGGAAGGATAATATGAACAGTTGCTGTGTGGAAAAAAAGTTCGATAAGTTAACGGTGCAGGTATATGAGACACGGGATGAAATGGGAAAGGCTGCCGCTGGCAGTGTAGTTGCTAAAATGAAAGAGCTGATTGAACAAAAGGGAGAAGTTAGGATTGTTTTTGCATCTGCTCCTTCCCAATCAGACTTTTTTAAATATTTGTGTGAAGTCTCTGGAATTGACTGGAGCAAAGTGACGGTATTTCATCTGGATGAATATATGGGAGCTTCTATAGAAGATGATTATAGTTTTGCTAAATTTATAAAAGACTATGTTGCAGATAAAGTAAATCCGGGCAAAGTTTATTACATGAATGGAAAAAACCCGGACATAGAGGGAGAATGTGAGCGATACGCAAACCTTCTTTCCGAAAAACCGATTGATATTGTATGCCTGGGGATAGGGGAAAATGGACATATTGCATTTAATGAACCCCATGAAGCGGATTTTAACGACCCAAAACTGGTGAAGAAAATCAGCTTGGATGAAAAATGCAGAAATCAACAGTATCACGATTTTGGTTTTGCATCTATGGATGATGTCCCGAGGTATGCTATTACCATGAC
>LFTM01000064.1 GCA_001513505.1 Clostridiales bacterium DTU092
CCATTATTTCAGCCGCCCCTCTGCCATTATTCAGAAAGACGGCGGGAAGGTATCAGATCCGTTTTAAAAAACAGCCAATTGACGGTTTATGTGCACGTTTCCTAAATCCTTGAATATTCCATTAATAGATGATAAAATTAAATTGTTAAATTTGTGATAAAATACTGAAGTTTTTGGGCTACGTTTATTTAATCGAGGTGTAAATGGAAACATGATTGGAGTTATAAAGAAAATATTTGGAGACAGCAACGAGAGAGAAATAAAGAGACTGGGAAAAATAGTCGATAGAATAGAGGAATTAGAGCCTTTCATGCAAAACATGTCTGACAGCCAGCTCAGAGGTAAGACGGAGGAGTTTAAAAGAAGGCTCAAAGAAGGGGAAACTTTGGATGATATCCTTCCCGAAGCATTTGCGGTAGTACGCGAAGCATCAAAACGTGTGCTGGGAATGCGGCATTTTAGAGTTCAGCTCATTGGAGGCATTGTACTCCATCAGGGCAGGATTGCGGAGATGAAAACCGGTGAAGGTAAGACGCTGGTAGCCACTTTACCGGCATACTTGAATGCATTAACCGGCAAAGGGGTTCATATAGTAACCGTTAACGACTACCTGGCACGGCGTGATAGTGAATGGATGGGTAAGATCTACCGGTTTCTCGGTTTATCGGTAGGGCTTATTGTTCACGGACTGTCGTCCGAAGAGCGTAGAAAAAGCTATGCAGCCGATATAACCTATGGGACAAACAATGAGTTTGGTTTCGATTATTTGCGGGACAACATGGTTATTTATAGAGAAAACATGGTTCAGCGGGAGCTTAACTATGCGATAATTGACGAGGTGGATTCGATTCTCATAGACGAAGCGCGAACGCCTCTTATAATTTCGGGACCGGGTGAAAAGTCCACCGATATGTATTATCATGCAAACCGGTTTGTTATGCAGCTTAAAAAGGACAGGGATTATGAGACCGATGAAAAGGCGCATACAGTGCATCTTACCGAAGAGGGGGTTGCCAAAGCTGAAGAATTTTTCGGAGTAGAAAACTTGGCTGATCCCGAAAACATAACATTGTCTCATCATATAAAACAAGCCCTTAAAGCCCATGCGTTAATGAAACGTGACAGGGATTATGTGGTAAAAGATGGACAGGTTATTATCGTCGATGAGTTTACCGGACGTTTGATGATGGGACGCAGATACAGTGACGGGCTTCATCAGGCTATAGAGACCAAAGAGGGTGTCAAGGTTGAAAGGGAGAGCAAAACCTTAGCCACCATAACTTTCCAGAATTATTTCCGTATGTATAAAAAACTGGCCGGTATGACTGGAACTGCAAAAACCGAGGAGGAAGAATTTAAAACTATCTATGGTTTGGATGTAGTGGTTATTCCCACTAATAAGCCTATGATCCGAAAGGACTTCAATGATGTTGTATATCTGACCACCAAGGCAAAATTCAATGCAATAGTTGATGAAATAGCACAACGCTATACCATAGGCCAACCGGTGCTTGTAGGTACGGTGTCAATTGAAAACTCTGAGCTATTAAGCGACATGCTTAAACGGCGCGGAATTCCTCATGAAGTTCTGAACGCCAAGCACCATGAAAAGGAAGCTGAAATAGTTGCTCAGGCAGGTAAGTACAAAGCCGTTACCATTGCTACCAACATGGCCGGCAGGGGTACGGATATACTGCTGGGTGGCAATCCCGAATTTCTTGCCAAAAAAGAGATGCGTAAACTGGGGTACTCCGATGAAATTATAAATCAGGCTACCGGTTTTGTGGAAGAGAATAACCCCGATGTGATAGAAGCCAGGAAAGTATATAATGATTTGTATGAGAAATTCAAAATTAAAACCGATTTCGAGAAGCAAAAAGTTATAGAACTGGGTGGTCTTCATATAATTGGAACCGAACGCCATGAAAGCCGGCGCATCGATAATCAG
Source organism: Clostridiales bacterium DTU092 (assembly GCA_001513505.1). Classification (GTDB taxonomy): domain Bacteria; phylum Bacillota; class Clostridia; order Caldicoprobacterales; family Caldicoprobacteraceae; genus DTU074. The sequence continues at coordinate 1,949 of LFTM01000064.1, forward strand.
CTCAGAGGCCGTGCAGGACGGCAGGGCGATCCGGGTTCCTCCCGCTTTTATATATCGTTGGAAGATGATCTGATGCGGCTGTTCGGTTCGGACCGGATAATGAGTATGGTTCAGGCTTTGAATATTGAAGAGGAACAACCTATTGAATATGGAATACTGTCCAAACAAATAGAACAGGCACAGAAAAAAGTTGAAGGCCGGAACTTTGATATACGCCGTCATGTGTTGCAGTACGACAATGTAATGAACGTACAGCGTGAAGTAATCTATAAACAGAGGCGCAGTGTTTTGGAAGGTGAAAACCTCCGTGACGCAATTATGGATATGGTATCAACGGTGGTTGAAAACACTATTAATATGTACACCGAGGGGTTAGATAATCCGGAGGATTGGAATATCCGTGGTATTATTGAATATCTTGAAGAGCTGTTTCTGCCAAAAGGTTCAGTGGTTGTAACCCAAGAAGAGATCCACAACATTACTCGTGAAGATTTAAAATACAGGATAATGGAAGTGGCAGAAGAGACTTACCGGAAGGTTGAAGAACAAAACGGCCCTGATAACATGCGGGAAGTTGAAAGGGTGATTCTCCTTCGGGTAGTTGATAAGAAGTGGATGGATCATATAGATAATATGGATCAGTTGCGGCAGGGTATAGGGCTTCGGGCATACGCTCAAAGGGATCCGGTTATTGAATATCAGATTGAAGGATACGAGATGTTCGAGGAAATGATTCGCAGCATTCAGGAGGAGACCATATCTCTGTTATACCGTGTTAAGGTTGAGCAAAACATGCCCAAACGAGAGCAGGTGGCTCAGCCTGTCAGGGCTACGCACGGCGAATCGGTTAAAAAGCCGGTTGTCAGAGGGGAAAAGATAGGACGCAATGATCCCTGCCCCTGTGGAAGCGGTAAGAAATATAAGAAATGCTGCGGTCGTGCCAGTTAACGTTTATTGATATGGAATATACTGTTTTGAAAGGGGTTGACAAAGGTGATGGAACTTGAGAATGCAAGATCAGAACTGGTAATCATAAAGGAAATGCTTGAAAGAATAGGTGATTCACTTTGACATTCCCGGTTGTGAAAATAGAATAAAAGAGCTTGAGGAATCTATGAATTCTCAGGACTTTTGGAACGATATCGAACGTTCTCAGAAAGTTAACCGGGAGATAAAGGGTCTGAAAAATAAAGTAGACAGGTACAAAAAATTTGTTTCAGAGCTTGAGGATCTTGAAACACTGATAGAACTGGCTATTGAAGAAAATGATCATTCTGTTACAGATGAGGTTAGGCAAAGTCTTAGTATATTGGATAAGGAAGTAAATGCCTTTAACATTGAAACCCTGCTTAGCGGACCGTACGACAGAAATAATGCAATTGTTTCCCTTCATGCCGGGGCAGGCGGTACTGAGGCTATGGATTGGGTATCAATGTTGTACCGTATGTACACCCGCTGGTGTGAAGATAAGGGATACGAGGTTAAAGTTTTGGATATGCTGCCGGGTGAAGAGGCCGGTATTAAGAATGTTACTATTCAGGTAATAGGTCTTAATGCATACGGCTATCTGAGATGTGAGAAAGGAGTACACCGCCTGGTGCGGATATCACCTTTTGATGCATCGGGCCGCAGGCATACCTCCTTTGCATCGGTAGATGTTATGCCGGAATTGGAGGATGATACCGAGATTGAGATCCGTCCCGAGGATTTGAGAATAGATACCTACAGAGCCGGCGGGGCAGGTGGCCAGCATGTAAATAAGACTGAGTCAGCGGTTCGTATTACCCATATTCCTACCGGTATTGTTGTGCAATGTCAGAATGAGCGTTCCCAGATGCAGAACAGGGAAACAGCTATGAAAGTGCTCAAAGCCCGGCTTCTGGAGCTTAAAGAGAGGGAACAGGAAGAAAAATTGAGAGAAATGCAGGGTGAATTGAAGAGAATAGAGTGGGGAAGCCAGATACGCTCTTACGTTTTCCATCCCTATAGCCTGGTAAAAGATCATCGCACTGGAGTTGAGAACGGTAACATTCAAGCGGTTATGGATGGAGATCTGGATCTGTTTATTAATTCATACCTGCAGAAAAATGCATCCTAAAAAGTCAAATTTTACAGCTTAACTGCAGGATAAGTTTGTATTAAAGTCGAATTAATGCATAAATACCGGGAAACATTCCTGGATTCGTGTAAGTCTCCTTTAGTGTAACAGTAAAGCCTGCCTTGCAAAAGGTGATAAGAGATTACAAAACAAGAAGAAGGAGGATATAATAATGGCGGAAGTCCAATTTGTAGTTTTCAGATTAGCCGATGAGGAGTATGGAGCTCAGATTCATAATATTCAGGAAATAATTCGGCCGGAGGAGCCAACAAAGGTGCCTAATAATCCTGATTTTATTGAAGGTGTTATCAACCATCGGGGCGAGATAGTTCCTGTGCTGGATCTGAAGAAGAGATTCCGTCTGGGAAATGCTGATTATGATCGTGAATCCAGGTTTATCGTTGCGGAAGTCGGAGAAAAAAAGGTAGCTTTTGTTGTAGATGAGGTTACCGAGATATTAAGGGTAGATTCTGAACAAATTGGCG
>LFTM01000073.1 GCA_001513505.1 Clostridiales bacterium DTU092
TTGTGTGCAGAATACTATGGAAATCACCTTGTGAAAAGGCTTAGAACCTGTTAACGAAGCGGAAGACGGCCGGAACCAATGTCTGAGCGTAAGCGAGTTTTGGTGGAGGCCTGGAGTGAGTTCTACAGGTTCTTAGCCTTGAAACACCAGTGATTGGAATAGTATTCTGCACACATTTATATTATGTGGCTATGAAGCAAGTTTATTTTTTGTTTGACACTCCATATAGTACATGATACCATTAAAATGACTGAAAAAATTTTCAGGCACGATATTTCTGTTATGTGTCCCACCTTCATTTCTATATTGACTCATAACCAGATATCTTTTCTTAAGGGGGTATGTATACGACCTGTCAGCACTGTTCATATTCGATGCTGTAAATCCGGACGCGCCTCCGGAATCATCAGGCAGCCCAATGGATACCATTAATAAAAAAGAATATTAGTAATTACCCGATGAAAAACTGCTTATGTTTTTATGCTGTCAGAATGGTTATATCGGCGCAATATAGCAAATAGATGGGGTGAAGTAATGAATTACAAAGAAAATTGGGAAGAGACAAAGAAAAGATTCAAGGCCTGGTGGGAGCATTCCAGTATAGACAGACCCATGTTGAGGCTTGTAGCCCGCCGAAAAGAGCCTGTAGAACCGTTGGAACCGGTGGAACCACCTAAAACTCCTGAGGAATTCCATCTTGATGTGGATCGGTTGGTAAAAGAGATGCGCAATTACTGCCGTACACACAAATTTTTAGCGGAGTCATTTCCATCCCTGGATATAAACATTGGGCCGGGTTCTATCGCTACATATTTGGGTTCGGAGCCGAATTTTGCTTGGGATACGGTGTGGTATACACCATGTGTTGAGCCCGGCTGGCGTGAATGGGGGCCGCTGAAGTATGATCCTGATAACTACTGGTGGAAGCGTCATCTGGAGCTGATACGGAGAGGACAGCAGCTGGCGAAAGGTGATTTTCTGATTAATATTCCCGACATAATAGAAAGCCTGGATATCCTTTCCGCTATGCGGGGACCTCAGCAGTTCTGTTATGACCTTATTGATGAGCCGGAAGTTATAAAAGAATATATAGAACAGATTGATGCCCTGTATTTTATATACTATGATGCTATGTACGATATTGTAAAAGGGGGTGACGGAAGCAGCAGTTTTACGGCTTTCCATGTCTGGGCTCCGGGGAAAATTGCCAAGGTGCAGTGTGATTTCTCCGTATTGATGTCTCCAAAACAGTTTCGTGAGTTCTTTGTGCCTTCCTTACGCCAGCAGTGCCAGAAACTGGATTATAGTATCTTTCATCTGGATGGACCTGATGCTATCATGCATGTGGATGCTTTGATGGAGGTAGAGGAGCTGACTGCCCTGCAATGGACTCCAGGTGCCGGCAATCCGGATGGGGGAAGCGAGAGATGGTATCCTATGTATGACAAGGTAAAAGCCGCCGGCAAATCCCTTTGGATAATGCTGGAGGAAGGCAGTACCGATGAACTGATAGACAAAGCTGACAAGCTGGTTAAACGTTACGGTCGCGATGGTTTATACCTTCTTTTCCCTGAGATGGAGGAGGAAGACGCGTTAAAGATACTGGCTAAGGCTGAGAGAGACTGGAAATAACGCTGCCGGGATGTTTGCTTTTACATATTTGTTTTACAGACCTATACCGCAAGCCTTATATTAGGGATTGCGTTATATAATACACGATAGGAGGTAAGTAGTTCATGGACAACGAACAAATGCAACACCTTAGAATAAGTGAAAACAGGAGATTCCTGGTCAAAGAGGATGGCAGCCCGTTTTTCTGGCTGGCTGATACGGCATGGGAACTCTTCCACAGACTCAACCGTGAAGAAGCCGATTATTATTTGACAAAGCGCGCAGAGCAGAAGTTTACGGTTATACAGGCAGTTGCTCTGGGGGAGGTTGACGGCTTAAACGTTGAGAACCCATACGGCAGGCTGCCTTTGTTAAAAAACAGCAGCGGCCAGTATGACCCTACGCTTCCCGATGTATCCGGCGATTATTCCTACTGGGATCATGTAGATTATATAATTGACAAGGCAGCATCGCTGGGACTGTACATAGCATTGCTGCCGACGTGGGGGGATAAATTCAACAAAGCCTGGGGAAAAGGCCCGGTTATTTTCGATGAAGACAATGCCAGGGTATACGGACGGTGGCTGGGACAACGTTATAAGGATAAGCCCAACATTGTATGGGTACTGGGCGGGGATCGGCCGCTGATAACCTCCAGGCATTTCGGTGTTATTAATTCAATGGCTGAAGGACTTGCGGAAGGAGATGAGGGCAGACATATTAAGACTTTCCATCCGGTGGGAGGTCATTCGTCATCCTATCATGTACATGAAGAGGAATGGTTGGATTTTAATATGATCCAGTCTGGCCACAGTGCACTGAACACCCCCAACTATAAGATGGTAAGCGATGATTATGCTCTGGAGCCTGTTAAACCTACATTGGATGCTGAGCCCTGCTATGAAGATCATCCCATTGGTTTTAAGGAAGTGAACGGCTATTTTGATGAAGCTGATGTGAGAAAGGCTGCTTACTGGAATGTTTTTGCCGGAGGGGCAGGGCATACATACGGACACCATTGTATCTGGCGCATGTGTACAGAACCCGAACCATATTTTATTATGCACTGGAAGGATGCGATCCTGCGTCCGGGGGCATCACAGATGAAATATGTGAGGGCGTTGATGGAGTCAAGACCTTTCCTGGAGCGGGTTCCTGATCAAGACCTTATTGCTGAGAATTATGAAGGAGCCAATCATTTAAGGGCTACACGCGGATGTGACTACGCATTTATATACAGCCCCAGCGGCCTTCCGATAAAGGTAAACATGGGAATAATATCCGGTGAAAAAGTGAAAGCTTACTGGTACGATCCGAGAAACGGCAGTACCACCGCTATAGGCGAATACGAGAACCGTGGAGTACAAAGCTTTAGACCTCCTTCATGCGGAAGGGGAAATGACTGGGTATTGATCCTGGACGATGTGTCAAAGGATTACGGAATGCCAAGTGTTGAAAAACTTGAATAGAAAAAATGTTGTCAGACCGGTGGGAAACCTGGATACGGAGACTCACCGGTTAACTTCTCTGTTCGTGGATGAACAGGGTAAGGCAGCCGGTGTGTGCTTTTAAGATGTATAATATTATATTAACCGGAGGGATAAACATGTGCTCAAGATCCATATACACAAGCAGGTTAGACGATCCTTTTGCAGCTTATTTGTCCAAAGAGGAGTTTGGAGTTTACGGGGACGGTATCCATGATGATACCGAAGGGATTCAAAAAGCTATCAATATGGTGAAAGAGAAATATTCTTTTGGTATCGTATTTGTGCCTGAGGGCATTTACAGGATTACGGATACTATATATGTGCCAAAAGCTGTACGACTGATAGGCTACGGGAAAAACAGACCCAGGATAATCCTACAGGATAATACTCCGGGCTTTGACAGGGAATATCCGATGGACAAAGGCAATGCGAAATATATGATATGGTTTACCGGCAGGATACCTAAGCCCGGTGAAACCGGGGAAATGTTTGATGCCAACCCGGGAACCTTCTACAGTGGATTGTCCAATATCGATATATGTATTGGACAGGGGAATCCAAGCGCTGTAGCGCTCAGGACCCATTATGCACAGCATTGTTTTATCGCCCACTGCAATATTGATGTAGGCAGCGGGAAAGCAGGCATATTCGATGTAGGTAATGAAATGGAGGATGTACATATATTTGGCGGACAGTATGGGATTATTACCACTAAATGCTCTCCCGGATGGCCTTTTGTAATGGTGGATACCAGCTTTACAGGCCAGTCGGTTGCGGCTATTAAAACACGTGAGGCAGGTTTGACCATTATCAGAACAAAGGTTAAAGATACTCCGGTATTTGTCAGCGTTGATGAAAACTACATGGAAAAACTGTATGTGGAAGATTCCATATTGGAAAACGTGAGTAAAACGGCGTTATTAATTTCTTGTGAGAATAACAGTCTGGCCCAGTACAACTTACGTAACGTTACATGTGTTAACACACCGGTATTCGCAGAATACAGGGAATCAGGGCGGATAATAAAGGGTATAGATGAAAGATATCGTGTAAAAACCTTTGTTCACGGTGTACAGATAGATGATCCGGGGGCTCCTGATGAAATTAAGACTACCTTTGAAGCGGTTCCTGTATCTGAAGAGGATGTTCAGTCTGTAGAAACCAATATTCCTGACCTGCCGCCCGTGAACACCTGGGTAAATTTAAGGAATTTGGGTGCTAAGGGGGACGGCAAGACAGATGACACTGACGTGATAAAAAATGCCATTGAACAGTATGAAACCATTTACTTGCCCCAGGGTTGGTATGTTGTAAAGGATACTATAAGGTTGAAAAGCAATACAAAGTTAATTGGTTTGTCCCCGATTGGAACACAGCTGGTTTTACCCGATAATACTGAGAGTTTTTCGGGTCTGGGAGGACCTAAACCTGTACTGGAAACACCGGAAGGCGGTACCAATATAGTGTCCGGCATAGGAATAGATGCAGGTGGAAGAAATCCCAGGGCGGTAGGATGTAA
>LFTM01000041.1 GCA_001513505.1 Clostridiales bacterium DTU092
TTGCTGTTACAATTCCCGATGTAAAGCTTAGTACTGCGAAGGCGAGGGAGGTTATCCCCCGGGTCATACCGCTGGAGGATGCGGTGTTTAACATTAGCCGTACTGCTGTTCTTGTTTCTTCTTTTATGACAGGAAAAATAGAGAATCTTATGGCCGCGACCCAGGATCGGCTTCATCAGCCATATAGAAAGGATCTTATTCCCCACTGGGATGCAATATACTCTTTTGCACGGGAATTAGGTGCTAAAGGAGTTTTTTTAAGCGGGGCGGGACCTACAATTATTGCATTATTGGATAAGGATTATTCCGATTTTGCCCGACACATGAAGGAATTTGTTTCATCCTTTGAAGAGAGCTGGGAGGTCAGGATTGCGGAATTTTGTCATCATGGTGTGGAAACGTACATATAAGTTTTGTCCGGATGTATAGATTTTTTGCGTACCGGTAAAGACCCTATAACAGATAAGGAGTTATTGTAATGGAAAGTCTGAAAGAGTTAATAGAGGAGCGATTGAAACGACAGGGATATAAGCTTACCAAACAGCGGGAAGCAATTTTGGAAGTACTTGAAGATCTTAAAGAGCATGTAACAACTGCACAGCATATTTATGAGAAAGTTTTGGAAAAAATCCCCGGTATCAATTTTTCTACAGTATACAGGAATCTGGATGTATTTGTTCAGGAGGGTATTGTACGGAAAACAATGTTTGGCCAGGATGCCTCTTACTATGAACTGGTTGTAAATGAGATCCACCATCACCACATGATTTGTAAGGGATGCGGCAAAATACGGTGTATACATTACTGTCCCATTGAAGATATACCCCGGGAAGACGGTTTTATGCCTGTTGAACATAGGCTGGAAATATACGGTTTTTGCAGGGAATGTTTGGATTGCAAAAGCTATTAGTAATTGAAAGGGGGAGAGATCGGGAGTGAGTATATGGTTTATTGAGGATGAGACGCCAGGATACAAGCTCCAATGGAAAGTTAACAGGATTCTGTATCAAAAACAAACCAAATACCAGTATTTGGAAGTAATAGAATTGGAGGACTTCGGGCGTTGCCTGATTCTGGACGGCGCAATTCAAATTACCGAAAAGGACGAATTTATCTATAACGAGATGATCTCTCACATACCTATGGTTACCCATCCTAATCCCAGAAAAGTGTTAATAATAGGCGGAGGCGATGGAGGAGCCGCACGGGAGGTACTTAAGTATAAAGAAGTAGAAGAGGTTCAGCTGATTGAGATCGATGAAGAGGTTATTAATGCCATACGGGAGTTCTTCCCGCAGTTGGCCGGTGTATTTGATGACCGGCGCTTTAAGCTGATAGTGGATGACGGAATAGAGTTTGTTAAATCAAAACAGGATGAGTATGATATCATAATAGTAGATTCCTCGGATCCCGTGGGACCGGCTGTAAATTTGTTTGAATATCCCTTTTACAATGATTGTCTGAAAGCTTTAAAACAGGATGGTATATTGAACATTCAGTCTGAATCACCATTTTTTAATCAGGATATCATTCAGAAAGTAACGAAGATATTGAAAGGACTATTTAAACATGTAGATACATATTTGGCCTGTATTCCAACCTATCCAAGCGGTTTATGGAGCTTCACCATGGCTTCCAAAGAATACCGGTATTCGGATGCAGGGCTGGAAAGGGCAAATGCAGTGGATACCCGTTATTTTACACCGGATATATTCCGGTCCTGTTTTACACTGCCAAAGTTTGTGAAAGATATTCTATGTGAATAATGATTTGGATAATGCACATAACAACGCTTGTATTATTTAGCTAAAACAGGTGATTTCAGTGCATAGAGGACACAGGGAAAGGGTAAAAAACAGGTTTTTGAAAGAAGGTCTTGATAGCTTTGAGGATCATCAGATTGTAGAACTCTTATTGTTTTACTCAATACCAAGGAAGGATACCAATGAGCTTGCCCATACATTGATTAAAAAATACGGTTCGCTGTCGGCTGTATTTGAAGCCGATGTTGCCGATTTGATGTCAACACCCGGTATCGGGAAGAATTCAGCGATTTTACTAAATCTTATACCATCTCTGGCACGGATCTATTTTAAGGATAAATGGGGTCATAAACCCAAGCTGAACAGTACAGCGAAAGCGGGGGAATACCTTGTTTCCCTGTTTTCCGGAAGGTTGTATGAGGTTTTCTACGTAATATGCCTTGATGCTCAGAACCGGGTTAATCATGCATGTCTGGTACATGAAGGGACTATCGATCAGGCACCTATATATCCCAGAGTGATAGTAGAGGCTGTCTTACGCCACCAGGCACATAGTGTTATACTGGCTCATAATCATCCGGGGGGTACCCTGGAACCTTCTCAGGCGGATATTAATGTGACGCGTAGGATTGCCGCCGCTCTGGATACCATATCCGTCAGAGTGCTGGATCATATTATTGTTGCAGACGGGAAATACTTCAGCTTTGCCGATCATGGGATTATAGATAACTGATGAAGTGTTATTTCTTATTTAGATTGATTAATAATAAGGAAGGGGAAGGGAATTGAGTATACTGATTAAAAACGGCAGGATTCTTACCATGGCTCAGAAGAACTACGAGCGGGGGGACATATTGATCGAAGGGGGCAAAATAAAAAAGGTAGCTGAGGAGATACCCTCCCCTGAAGGCGCGGAGATTATTGATGCCGAGGGAATGTGGGTTATGCCGGGTATAG
>LFTM01000007.1 GCA_001513505.1 Clostridiales bacterium DTU092
GCAACCTTCGAGGGACAGAGCTAAAAGGAGAGAGAGCAAACAGCCCAATGATATAATAGATGAGTTTCTTGCTAAGCCCCCTGTTTTGCCTCAAAAAGATAAGAAGGCGGACGTTGGCAGGGGTGAGGTTCACTCCAAATCTTTTGCAGATACACCAAAATCCAGAGAACGAAGGAGCAAGAAAGACTTCTGGGAAGATCCTGAAGTTTATAACAAGCTCAAAAGAAGACAAGATAAAAAGAGTAGTAAAGAAACTCAGAAACAGCAACAAAAACAGCCAGAGAGGAAAAAAGCAATTACTATGGGTGAATTTATTACTGTAAAAGAACTTTCAGAAAAAATCGGAATTCAAGTTTCTGAGATAATTAAACGTTTGATGAACCTGGGAGTATTAGCTACCATCAATAAGGAACTGGATTATGATACAGCTGCTATCGTTGCAAGCGAATTTGACATTGAACTGGAAAAGAAAACTACCGTAACCTTTGAAGAGATGCTGGAGCAGGAAGATACTGAAGATGCTCCTGAAGAATTGCAAGAGAGAGCTCCGGTTGTTACCGTTATGGGTCACGTAGATCACGGAAAGACATCGCTTCTGGATGCTATTCGCAACTCCCGTGTAACCGAACAGGAGGCGGGTGGAATTACTCAGCACATTGGTGCTTACATGGTAGATGTGAATGGAAAATCAATAACATTTATTGATACTCCCGGACATGAGGCTTTTTCTTCCATGAGAGCCCGCGGAGCAAAGGTAACGGATATTGCAGTGTTAGTAGTAGCTGCCAACGATGGTGTTATGCCTCAAACTATCGAAGCTATCAACCACGCCAAAGAAGCGAATGTACCCATCATCGTTGCCATTAACAAGATGGATATACCCGGGGTAAATCCGGACAGGGTAAAACAAGGGCTTGCAGAAAATGGTCTGTTGGTGGAAGAGTGGGGCGGTGACACTATAGCAGTACCCATTTCCGCTTTAAAAAGACAGGGTATAGATACCCTTTTGGAAATGATCCTGCTTGTTGCAGAAATGCAGGAATTAAAGGCAAATCCAAACAGATTGGCCAAAGGGACAATAATAGAAGCTCAGTTGGATAAGGGCAGAGGTCCTGTGGCTACGGTTTTAGTTCAAAATGGTACGCTTAAAGTCGGCGATTCAATTGTTGCCGGAACAGCATCCGGCCGGGTTCGCGCTATGATAGATCACAATGGACGAAGAGTTAAAAGCGCAGGTCCATCCGTTCCTGTAGAAGTTTTGGGTTTTTCTGAAGTTCCCGAAGCGGGAGACATATTGCAGGCTGTAAGCGACGATAAGCTGGCAAGACAGGTTGCTGAAGAACGAAAAGAAAGATTGAGAGATACCAGTATTCGTGCAACTGCCAGGGCTTCACTGGACGATCTGTTTAATCAGATTGAACAGGGTGAATTAAAAGAACTGAATATTATAGTTAAAGCTGATGTACAAGGGACTGCTGAAGCAGTTAAGCAGGCATTAGAACGTCTGTCAAATGATAAAGTAAGAGTAAAGACTATCCATAGTGGTGTAGGTACCATCAATGAATCAGACGTTATTTTGGCATCCGCTTCCAACGCTATAATAATAGGTTTTAATGTCCGGCCTCCGAACAATGTCGTTGAATTGGCGGAAAAGGAAAAGATTGATATAAGGCTTTACAGAGTAATTTACAATGCTATTGAAGATTTAGAGGCTGCAATGAAGGGTATGCTGGAACCCACATACAGAGAAGTTGTAATAGGACATGCGGAAGTACGGAACATATTCAGAATATCCAACGTTGGCACCGTTGCAGGATGTTATGTTACAGATGGCAGGATTACAAGAAACTCTCAGGTACGTTTGGTAAGAGACGGTATAGTTGTTCACGAAGGTGAAATAAGCTCGCTAAGACGCTATAAGGACGATGTTCGCGAGGTCGCTTCGGGCTACGAATGCGGTATAGCTATTAGTAACTTTAATGATATAAAAGAGGGCGATGTTATTGAAGCCTTTATAGAAGAAGAAGTAAAAAATGAATAATAAAGTAGGTGGGAGATATGTCCTATCAGAGAGCGGTTAGAATTGCGGAAGAAATAAGAAGAGAGCTTAGTGATATAATACGAAACCACGTTAAGGATCCGCGAATTAATGATATGGTAACAATCATGAGAGCTGATGTTTCCAAAGATCTCCGCCATGCGAAGGTCTATGTAAGTGTTCTTGGTGACCATAATGAAAAACAAAATGCAATGGAAGGAATAGAGCGGGCCAGTGGTTTTATGCGCAAAGAACTGGGGCGGCGTTTAGGCTTACGATATGTCCCCGAGCTCCGTTTTTTGCTGGACGATTCCGTTGAATACAGCATTCATATAGCGCAAAGGATAGAAGAATTAAAGAAAAAAGAAGAGGATGAAAAAAAGGATGAAATCTGATGGGCTGCTGTCGGTTATTGAGATATTAAAAAAAGGCCGTCAATTTGCAATAGTAGCTCATGTTATGCCTGATGGCGACACCATTGGTTCGTGTTTGGCCTTGATGGGTGTTTTAAAGGAAAATGGGAAATATGTAGATTTGTACTGTCAGGATAACCCGCCGGATAACCTGAAATTCTTGCAGGGGATACACGAATTTCGAAAAAATATGAATGTTGATGCTGAATATGATGCAGTAATATGCCTGGATTGCAGTGATGAGGCAAGATTGGGAGAATGCGCGGGTATCCTGGGCAATGCAGCACATACTATAAATATCGACCATCACATTAGCAACAGCAAATATGCTGATATAAATATTGTAGATCCTGGAGCCTCATCAACGGCTGAACTTATTTACAGTTTAATAAAAAAGTTCAGCAACACTATTAGTCTGCCTGTTTGCGAAGCTTTATATACCGGAATTGTTACTGATACCGGGGGCTTTGAGTTCAGCAATACCACCCCTGCTGCCCATCGTATAGCCGCTGAACTGGTTGAATACGGTGTTGATGTGGATAGGATTACCAGACTTATATATAAAAACATTCCGCTGGAGAAAGTGAGGTTGCTTGGAATCGTTCTAAATTCTCTGGAGATTTATATGGACGGTAAGGTTGCCTTTTTAACGGTTACCCGTTCGATGTATCAGCAAGCCGGCTTTACCACAGATAATAATGACAGCAGCACCGAAGGGATGATCAATTTTGCAATTGATATTAACGGAGTAGAATGTGCAGCCATGTTTAAACAGATAGAAAATAATATAACAAAGGTTGGATTTCGTACTAAAACTGAAATCGACGCCAGTGCTCTGGCCGCCAGATTTGGCGGTGGCGGACACGCCAGAGCAGCGGGCTGCACAATAGAAGATGATATATCAAGTTCCAAGAATTTGGTGCTGGAAGAACTAAAAAATATGTATGATGGGAAGGTATAACCTTTGAATGGAGTAATAAACATTTTAAAGCCTCCTGGCTTGACCTCACATGATGTGGTTGCCTATCTCCGCAGACTGCTTAAAATAAAAAAGGTAGGACATACTGGAAC
>LFTM01000012.1 GCA_001513505.1 Clostridiales bacterium DTU092
ATATAATTCTATTGCATTTTTATTCATTTCTATGTATAATTATTTACACATATGAAAAGGGGGTTTTGTTTATGAATACCCGGGACATTATCAGTCTTGATAAAAAATACTATATGAATACGTTTGGGAACAGGATACCGGTAGTCTTTGAATACGGTCACCGGTCCACCCTGTATGATAAAGAAGGTAATTCCTATACCGACTTTCTGGCCGGAATAGCAGTAAATATACTGGGTTATGGACATCCCGCCCTTGTTGAGGCAGTTACTGCTCAGGCAAAAAAACTTATGCACTGCTCCAACCTGTTCTATATCGAATCTCAGGCGCAACTGGCTCAGCTTCTTGTCCGGAACAGTTGCGGCGACAAGGTGTTCTTTGCCAACAGCGGTGCCGAAGCCAATGAAGCTGCCATCAAACTGGCCAGAAAATACTTCTGGGATATGGGAATGAATAAATATGAAATAATAACAGCCGAAAATTCTTTCCACGGCAGAACCCTGGCAGCATTGGCCGCCACCGGGCAGGAAAAATACCAGAAACCTTTTATCCCTATGCCGGAAGGTTTTAGATCGGTACCCTTCAATGATCTTGAAGCAATAAATAAAGCTATCGGTTATACCACCTGTGCTGTCATGATTGAACTGATTCAGGGAGAAGGCGGCATCATTGAAGCCGATTACCAGTATATAAAAGGTTTGGAACAGCTGTGCAAAGAAAAAGGTATCCTGCTGATAATCGATGAGGTGCAGACCGGGATGGGAAGGACCGGCAAGCTGTTTGCATACCAGCATTTTGACATCCAGCCCGATATTATAACCCTTGCAAAGGGTCTGGGAGGCGGGGTACCCATCGGTGCCGTAATAGCCAGGGATGAGGTTGCATCTGCCTTTGACCCCGGCAGCCACGGCTCCACTTTTGGAGGTAATCCCCTCGCCTGTTCTGCAGGTATCGCAGTTCTTAACACAATTCTTGAGGATGGTCTGACGGATAAATGCGCCGAACTTGGGAATTACTTCAAAGGCAGGCTTGTTGCCCTCAAAGAAAAGTACGGCTTTATCAAAGATGTCAGGGGAAAAGGATTGATGCTGGGCATGGAGCTTGATGAATCCGTATCCGGAAAGGACATAGTAAACCAGGCTTTCAAAAAAGGTTTTATTATCAACTGCACCGGCTGCAACACCTTAAGATTTGTTCCCCCGTTGATCATAAGCCAGGATGAAATCGACAACCTTGTCTCTCAACTGGACTCAATATTTAGTAATATTTCGGAGGATTGAAAATGAAAAAGGCGGTGCTGGTTCTTGAGGATGGCTCCCACTATACCGGAAAACTGATTGGCAGCGACGGTGAAGCCTTTGGCCAGCTGGTATTCAATACATCCATGACGGGTTATCAGGAGGTTTTGACCGATCCCTGTTACCGTGGAAAAATAGTAACCTTCACATACCCTCTTATAGGGAACTGCGGATTTAACATAAAAGACAGCGAATCCCCCATTGTTCAGGCAAGCGGGGTTATCATCAAAGAGCTGTGTCACGAATCCGGCAGCTGGCGAAGTCAGGGCTCTCTGTCCAAACTTCTGCAGGACAACGGGGTTACCGGGATATGCGATATAGACACCCGGCACCTTACGCACCTCATCAGGGATAAAGGCAGCATGTGGGCTATAATCTCATCCGTAAAGGATGATGTAAAGGCACTTCACGCCGAAGGTAAGAAGTTGTCCGGAGCACATACCGATTTGGTATCGGAGATCACCATCGGTTCAGCGCTTTGTTTTGGAGGAAGCGGTCCCAGGATAGCGGTTGTGGATATGGGAACAAAATACAGCCTTCTGCATGGTCTGGCAGTCCTGGGCTGCGATATTGTTATGGTTCCGGCCCATACCGGTGCTAAAGAAATACTTTCTTACCTCCCTGACGGAATTATATTGTCAGGAGGTCCCGGAGACCCTCGGATGCTCCCCTATGTAGTGGAAACCGTGAAAGCCCTTTTAGGGAAAAAGCCAATACTGGGAATCGGACTGGGCTGTCAGGTTGCAGGTATGGCAGTGGGTATGGAAGTGCACAGACTTAAATCCGGTCATTACGGCAACAACCATCCGGTTAAGGACTTGTCCAGCGGAAGGGTATATATGACCTCACAGCACCACAGTTTTGTGCTAAAGGAGAGTTCCGCAAGTGATGTAGAAACCACTCATATAAACATGAATGACCGTTCCCTGGAAGGTTTTACTTCCACCCTGTACCCGCTGACGGGAATCCAGTTCCATCCGGTGTTTGAAACCGCTGATGAATCCTCAAATATACTAACAGAATTCATAGCAGGACTTTAGGAGAGGAGTTAAAGTATGCCAAAACGACAGGACATAAACAAGGTGTTGGTGATAGGCTCGGGTCCCATAGTTATCGGGCAGGCAGCCGAATTTGACTATTCGGGTACGCAGGCATGTAAAGCTCTCAGAGAAGAAGGCATACAGGTAGTACTGATAAACAGTAACCCCGCCACCATCATGACCGATCCGGATATTGCAGACAAAATATATATTGAACCCATAACTCTGGATATAGTGTCCAAAATCCTCTACCGGGAGCGTCCCCAGGGAATCCTTCCAACTTTAGGAGGTCAAACCGGTCTGAATATGGCTGTTCAGCTGGCTCACAGCGGTATACTGGAGCAACTGGGGATACAGCTTCTGGGTACCTCCCTCTCCTCTATTGAGAAAACAGAGGATCGCAAGACATTTAAATTAGCCATGGAGGCAATCGGGGAAAAGGTTGCACCAAGCGCCGTTGTCACCTCTATATCCGAAGCCGTAAACTTCGCTGAAGAAGTGGATTTCCCCATCATAATCCGCCCGGCCTACACTCTGGGGGGTACCGGCGGCGGAATAGCACACAGCATGGATGAGTATATAGACATCGTTGCAAGGGGGCTTAAAAGCAGTATAATCCATCAGGTTATTGTGGAACAAAGCCTGGCCGGCTGGAAGGAGATAGAATATGAAGTCATACGGGATGGTGCCGATAACTGTGTAATAGTGTGCAGCATGGAAAACCTGGATCCGGTGGGCATCCATACCGGCGACAGCATAGTGGTTGCACCCAGCCAGACTCTGTCCCACAAAGAGCATCTGATGTTATCCGGTGCAGCCAAAAAAATAATCAGGGCACTGGAAATACAGGGAGGATGTAACATACAATTTGCCCTTAACCCTGAAAGTTTTGAGTATGCTGTCATTGAAGTCAACCCCAGAGTAAGCCGTTCCAGCGCCCTGGCATCGAAAGCCACCGGCTATCCCATTGCCCGGGTGGTAAGCAAGATTGCCATCGGCTTTAATCTGGATGAGATAGTAAATCCCGTGACCCAGACCACATATGCCTGCTTTGAACCTTCCGTTGACTACGTAGTCACCAAGGTTCCAAGGTGGCCCTTTGACAAGTTTATTACAGCAAACCGCACTCTGGGTACTCAGATGAAAGCCACCGGTGAGGTTATGGCTATTGGCAGGAACTTCGAGGAATCCCTTCTCAAGGCCATTGACTCCCTTGACATAAAGCTGAATTACCATATTGGAATGAAGGAGATTACCACCTGGTCAGACCAGGCCATAATAAATTCCCTTAAAAACCCTAATGATGAGAGGATATTTGCCATATCGGAGGCTTTAAACCGGGGCTACAGCGTGGATGAGATCCATGAAATCACGCGCATAGACCGCTTCTTTATAAGGAAGCTGCAAAACATCAATAATTTAAGCCAAAGGGTCAAAGCCTGCCGGGGCAAAAACATAAACAAAGATCTGCTGTACGAATGCAAGAAATACGGTTTTGGTGACAGTTACATCGCTGAGCTTCTAAATACGTCGGAAGAGGATATAAAAAATTTAAGAAAACAATACGGTATAAACCCGGCATACAAGATGGTGGACACATGTGCCGGAGAGTTCACTGCGGTTGTCCCCTACTACTATTCCAGCTACGATGCGTATGACGACTGTAAGCCGGCAGAAGGTCAAAAGGTGATCATAATCGGTTCCGGTCCCATACGTATCGGACAGGGAATTGAGTTTGACTACTGCAGTGTACACTGCTCCAAGGCACTTAGAGAAGCGGGAATAAAATCCGTAATTATAAACAACAATCCTGAAACCGTCAGCACCGACTTTGACACCTCGGATATATTGTACTTTGAACCCCTAACCGCAGAATGTGTCATGGATATAATTGAAAGGGAAAAACCCCTGGGAGTGGTGGTTCAATTTGGTGGTCAAACCGCTATTAACCTTGCACAGCCACTTGCCCGGGCAGGTATAAACATACTGGGAACATCGGTTGAAGATACTGACAGAGCTGAAGATCGGGAAAAATTTCTTAAGCTGCTTCAAACCCTCAATATTCCCACACCTGCCGGCAGTACGGCATTCTCGGTAAACGATGCTGTAAGCATCGCTGAAAATATAGGTTACCCGGTTCTGGTCCGTCCTTCATATGTGCTGGGCGGCAGAGCCATGGAACTGATATACAACCATGAAGAGCTGCTTGAATATATGAAGGCAGCGGTAATTGTATCCAACAATCATCCAGTGCTGGTGGATAAATATATACCCGGTAAAGAGGTGGAAATAGACGGGATCAGCGATGGTAAGGATGTTCTTGTGGTGGGAATAATGGAACACGTTGAACGTGCCGGTGTTCATTCAGGGGACAGCATGGCTGTGTATCCGTCACAAAACCTTTCCGATGAGATAAAAAACAGGATTGTCGATTACTCCATAAGGATAGGCAGAGCTCTGAATATAAAGGGCTTGTTTAACATACAGTTTGTGCTGGACGCGGAAAACAATCTCTATGTCCTGGAAGTCAATCCCCGNNGAAGTCAATCCCCGGGCCAGCCGTACCGTTCCCGTACTGAGCAAAGCAACCGGGATCCCAATGGTCAGACTTGCCACCTTCATTATGCTGGGAAAAAGCCTTTCCGAGCTTGGATATTCAACGGGGCTTGCAGCTGAACCTTCCCTTGTAACCGTAAAAGCGCCGGTGTTTTCCTTTGCAAAGCTCACCACCGTTGACATATTCCTGGGCCCGGAAATGAAGTCAACCGGGGAAGTAATGGGCACCGACACCAGCTATTATAAAGCCTTGTATAAAGCATTGCTGGCTGCAGGCATGCAAATACCATCTGCAGGAAACATACTTTTCTCGGTGGCCGACCGGGATAAACAGGAGGCCTTAAGTATCGCAGCAGTGCTCAGCACAATGGGATACAATATCTATGCCACCGATGCCACACATAAATACTTCTCAGAAAAAGGTCTGCCGGTACGGCACATCCAAAAACAGAATGCCATCGAGGCTATGAAACACGATATGTTCCAACTGGTTATCAGCACGCCCACCCGGGGCAAGAACCCATCCCGATTGGGATTTGCTCTAAGAAGGACTGCCATGGAGTTTAACATTCCATGCATCACCTCCCTGGATACTGCAAAAGCTATCCTTCAAATGCTGGAACACCTTAATGAGGAGGTTGACATCATCCCTCTTAACAGGTATGCCGATTATACCAACGATTCGACAATACGGCCGGCCTTGCCGTTAAGCATATAGATGAAAATAACCACAGGAGGTAAATCCATGAGTCTGGATCTGTACAACTACCGAACCGAAAAACCCTTTACACAAAAAAACCTTGTCACTTTACAGGACTACAGCCGCGATGAAATATACCTGTTACTGAGTACAGCCCTTGACCTTAAGAAAAAGCAAAAAGCGGGAATCCCGCATCCATACCTTTCAGGGAAAGCTCTGGGCATGATCTTTACCAAAGCTTCCACACGCACCAGGGTATCCTTCGAAGTAGGAATTCATCAGCTGGGCGGATATGCTCTTTACTTAAATGCAGGTGACATTCAGCTTGGTCGGGGCGAAACAATTAGCGATACCGCCAGGGTTTTATCCCGTTATCTGGATGGGATTATGATCAGGACCTTTAAGCAGCAGGATGTGGAAGAACTGGCCAAACACAGCTCAATCCCGGTTATAAACGGGCTGACTGACCTTCTTCACCCCTGTCAGGTACTTGCTGATTTAATGACTATATATGAAAACAAAGGTGCCCTGTCCGGCCTTAAGCTGGCTTTTATCGGAGATGGAAATAACATGAGCCATTCACTGCTGATCGGATGTACCAAGGTTGGAATACATATATCGGTAGCCTGTCCGGAAGGCTATATGCCAAACCAGAAAATCGTAGAGATGGCCAGAGAAAACGGAAAGGAAACAGGTGCCAACGTTATTATAACCCACGATCCTGTGGAAGCCGTTTGTAATGCTGACGTAGTTTATACCGATGTATGGGCAAGTATGGGCCAGGAAAAGGATTTTAAAAACCGGGTAGAACATTTTATGCCTTACCAGGTGAACAATAAGCTGTTCTCTTATGCTAAGCATGACGCCATTTTTATGCACTGTCTGCCCGCCCACCGGAGTGAGGAAGTAACTGCCGATGTTATCGATGGACCGCATTCGGTTGTTTTCGATGAGGCTGAAAACCGCCTGCATATGCATAAGGCAATAATGGTACTCCTGATGGGAGACAGAAAGGAGTAGGCTGATATGAATCTGATAATCAAAAAAGCGTCCGAACAGGACATATTTTCAATACATCAGATTGTACAGGAAGCGTTTGAAAAATATGCAAGGGATCTTGGTCTCCCCGAAAAAGTGTCGGCACTGAAGGAGACTCCTCATACAATAAAGGAAGAATTGCATAAAAAAACAATATTTATTGCTTATCTGAACCAGTTTCCGGTAGGAACGATACGCTTTGAAGTTCTGCCTCCAGGGAAAATTGGATATATCAGCAGGTTCGGTGTACGCCCTGATGTGCAAAACTGCGGAGTGGGCAAAGCCTTGATTAATGCCGTGGAAGAAGAAGCAAAACAAATGGGTGTATCAGCCCTTACCCTCCACACTGCCTCGAAAATGACCCGGCTTATACGCTTTTATTACGGCATGGGGTTTTACATTCACTCAACTACCACCGATCGGGGTTATATCCGTGCTCTGCTGTGCAAAGAATTAAGTCAGTATGAAGCGGGGGATCTGGAAGTTGTAAACGCCCTCTAGATACGGAAAAAATTCTATCAATCCTTCGCTTCACATACTGTTATTTTTAAGCGTCCTTTTTGGGGCCACTCTTTATTTTCTTATATTGCATCGGTGAATATCCCATATGATTTTTAAAGACCTTGCTAAAGTGATATTGATCGTAATAACCTAATTCATCTGCAATAACTTTCAGAGTTTTTGATGTATTGCGCAAAAGATCACAGGCCATTTTAATTTTATAGTCTTTCAGATACTGCATTATGGTTTTACCGGTAACTTCTTTGAATATGTTATTCAAATAATTGGGGCTTACACAAATTTCATGCGAGATATCTTTTAACTTTAATCGCTTTTTGTAATTTAATTTAATAAAATCTTTTATCTCAGTTACCGTTACTTCTTTCCATTTTTGGTAGTCAAGTTCTTTTATTTGATTGTTCCTGATATTTCTTAGTACTATGGCAAGGAGCTGTATAACACATGCCTTAATAAGCTCCTCCTGATATATTGTATCATTTGAAGCATCAGCATTTATAACGGTTGTCAGGAAATTATAGACATGTTCCAGTGCTATAAAATGTTTTTTTGCCATAAAAAAGCTGTGCTTGTTATTACCGGAAACATGCACCTTTATATTACCAAGATTTATCTGTAGCCAAATGCCCAAATATTCCTTATCATCACTGGTCATTTCAACATGGGGCTCATTAAAGGAAATAAAACACACATTTCCTTCTCTGATGTTATAGATACGATTCCCAATACGCATGGCACAGATTCCTTTTAAACATACAAATATTTCAATAAACTGATGCTTGTCATATTTCCATACGCTTTTATAAATATTTTTGGAACTTTCATCGTAATAAAAGTATTGCTGTCCTTTTTTCTCATTTGTCCCCCAAATTAACCACGGCTCATTGAAACGTTCTGTTGTATTCTTAATAAATGCATCCAGTTCGTCCGACAGCTTAATGTCATTAGTGAGATTCCTT
>LFTM01000264.1 GCA_001513505.1 Clostridiales bacterium DTU092
TATAACATCACGGGATGCGGTCAGTTTTGGCGACATAAATGACATTTAAAAAACCCCCATTAGATTAAGATTATTAGAAACATGCTCTCCTATATAGTTAAATATTTATGAAAGTATAGTATATTGTATTTACATTTGGGTCAAAACAACAGAATATTAATTGGTCTCATATAGCTTAATATCTTTTCAATATATCAAGCATAGCGCGATCCAGCTTATGCCCACGCCATTCCTCGTATTTACAATCAGCTCTGTTAGAGTCGAGGATTCCAAAATCTCCACGGAAATTCCAGAGAGCATAACCAATATTTAAGCTTTTGAGTATGTCCATAACATCTTCCAGCCACCGGAGTACAACGTCATGGGGAGTATGGATGTATGCTCCACCCTCACCGCAGTGTACACCGTTNNCTCCTGGGCCATTTTAGCCCATTCTTCATAATGTTTATACAGTCTTTCGGCGTTCCAGACACCGTCAAAGTTGGCCATATCGGGCCAATGAGGTACTTCTGTCCACAGATGGTGTTCTTTCCACCATCTGGCTTTATAATGTGTCAATGACATAGGTATATAGGCACGGCAGCTTTGAGATATTCCCAAATCAGCAAGTTCCGGACAAGGTGTATTGCCGGCGTCCATACCATCAGCAATTATCAGCCTGGAAGGATCCGCTTCCCTGATGGCTTTAACTGCCGCTTCAATTGCTCTGCGATGGTCTTCTCTGGTAACACCATCTTTCTCACCAGGTGGCTCATTTACAAGATCAAAACTAAGCTTTTCAGAACTAATTCCTTTATAGCGTTTAGCAAACATGTTCCAGTGCCAAGCAAAAGCCTCAACTGCTTCCTCATCGTGCCACAGGTCAAAAGGCTCCTTTTCTCCCGGGTTTATGCAGTAGCCGGGAGCACGATGAAAATTAAGGTTAACATGCAAACCATACTTTTCACCCAGCATTACGCATTTATCAACACTTTCGAGTCTGGATTCATCTACTTTATAAACATCAGCAGGATCATCGATATCACCTGCTTTTGTCCATGTACGGTAGCTCATTGGTATTCTTACAA
>LFTM01000019.1 GCA_001513505.1 Clostridiales bacterium DTU092
CACTCCCGATAAAATCAGTATTCTATCCTTTTTACGTATTTGAATGTGAATAAACGTACATGTATATCCAACTACATAAACAAAATATGACAGGAGGAATACCTGAAACGGAAAATAAAGACCACAGGCAGACGTAGGTCACAGCCTGTGGTTTTATACTGAAATGATGATAAGCATACAATAATAACTACAAGCAGGCAACGGGAAGCTCAGGCCGTGTACCACACATCCAATATTCATTAACGGTAAACAGTTTGCATATTATGTAGTTTATCAGATATACTTGCAGTTTTTTATCTGCCACGATTACACGACCTCCCTCCATTTCCGTTTATTGCATGAAAATAATTATAGTCTAATTTGGAGAAAAAATCAATTACTTTTCTTTTATTTCCCTGTTCCAGGGCTAAAAAAATACCTATAAAAAACAGTTAAGGGGGATTGCTCCCCCTTAAAAATATCTCGCTTATTGCCTTACTGTCTTTATTAAAAGAGCATAGCTCCCTTATCAGCCCTGATGCTGGCTCCATTGATATGCCCACCCTTTTCAGATGCCAAAAACACAACTATGTTGCCCACGTCTTCCGGCATACCCGGCATTCGAAGGTTATACGTACGCGCCCTTTGTATGCGCTTAAATTTAAACCTATGGGTTGTGCCGGTCTTAAACTCGATTATTATGCCACCAGGCAAAATAGCATTGACGGTTATTCCATACTTTGAAAATTCCACTGCAGCTTCCCTGGTCAGCATAGTAATTCCACCTTTGGTCATGGAATAACACACATCAAAATCACCCGGACGTTTGGCATGTACGGATGATATGTTTATAATACGGGGACACTTGCTCTGTTTTAAATACGGAAGTGCCGCCTGCATACATCGGAAATATCCTCCAAGATTGATATTCATGACCTGGTCATAGAGCTCTTCAGTATACTCATCTATATCCAGGTTAGGTTGATATGCTGCATTATTAACCAGTATATCTATACCTCCATATAGCTCCACAGCCTTATTCATCATGGCTTCAACCTGATCCCGATATTGCACATCCACCTTACAAGTATAAGCTTCACCGCCCTGCTGCTTTATATATTCAACCGTCTTCTCAGCCAAAGAGGGGTTTGAGTTATAATTAAATACCACTTTAGCTCCTTCTGCAGCCAGCAGCTTGCTAATACCTGCTCCTACACCTTTACCTCCGCCAGTTACTACAGCTACACGTCCTTCCAATAACTTCTCCATATTACATCACCTTCATCGATCATAGTAGTAAAGTAAATGTCCACCATCTACGCAGATATCAGCACCGTTTATAAAAGATGCTTCATCCGACAGCAGGAAACACACAATCCCAGCAAAATCTTCAGGTTCAGCCAATCTGCGGAGTGGTATCTTGGTCTGTGCATCGTAATTAAATGGTGAAATGAGGCTGTCAAACAACTCTTCCTGCCCTTTCATCATGTCCATTTCAACTACATTGCAACGTACCCCTTTCCGACCAAAAAACAGTGCCATTTCCTTACACAGCATTTTTACAGCTCCTTTACCCGCACTATAGGCAAAAGCGCATCCAGTTGGTTTTTCATCATGTACCGATGATAGATATACCACTGCGCCGCCGCCATTCTGGGCAATGTGCTCAGCAAATACTTTTGTTGTTATAAATGCACTCTTTGTATTATAGTCCAGGGTTTGCTTAAAATCTTCTTCAGATATTTCTTCGATTAGGGCTCTGTAAACAACATTATCTGTGTGCACAAGATAATTTACGGGACCAATGTCTTTAACTATGTTTTCAAGGAGCTCTTCCATATCATCCAAAACCCACGTATCGTAGGCATAAGCGTTTTCTTCCCCGTCAATCCGACCCTTTTTACCGGTGCGTGGATAATTTTTAACAACTGTCAGGTTCTCTTTTTCCAATCTCTTTATTATAGGTCCGGCAGCCGGCTGAGAGGCATCGGTTATTAAAACGACTTTGTGCTTAAAAGCCACGCAAACCACCTTCTTTATATTTGTTGTTATATTTGGTGTTGTATCCTTTCCATAATCTCATAGCACATTCTTGCATTGTGATAAGGGCAGGTCCAACCATCAATACGCTTTGTGGGTCTTCCATCAGAAACGGCAAATGAGAACCATCCGCCATTTTCATGGTCAATAACTTCCTTTTTCGTAAATTCCCATACTCTTTCAGCAGCATCCAGGTATTTACTGTCACCGGTTAACTGCCATGCATTGAAGAAACCAACAACTGCTTCGGCTTGTACCCACCAGGAACGGAAGTCTAATACTTTTCCGTTCAAAGGATTATATTCGTAAATAATGCCACCATCATCGTGCCATCCTTCTTCGTAAATTGCCTCAGCCATTTTCATGGATACGGGTTTAACATATTCCTTCAGCTTCTCATCGCCAACACATTCAGCTGCTTCCCACAACAGCCAGCTTCCCTCTATATCATGGCCATATGATATATCGGGTGTGATAGAGTTCCAAGCCCGGTCAAAGTAGAGCATATAATGCCAGTTATTTTGATTCACAATTTTTTCTATCATTACTTCTATCTGCTCTACCAGACTATCCTTCAGACCCGGATCCTTCCAAACCCTATACAGCGAAGTATAGGCTTCCAAAAGATGCAGATGGGTATTCATGGTTTTGCATGCAGAGCTGTATGGGTTGACATTACTTACCTGTTCTTTCTGTTCATACTTCCAGTCCCTGGTAAGAGCTTCATAGTATCCCTTATGTTCCTTGTCATAAGCATGGGCTTCAAGACATTCGTATATAGCTATAGCCTCATCTAAAGCCTTCTGTTCCCCAAAAGTACGGTAGTATTCCGACAAAGCATATATGGCAAAGGATTCGCCGTAAGTGCGCTTATTGGTATCATGAGGAGTACCATCAGCTTTGACTTCCCAGAATACGCCCCCATATTCCCTGTCAATGAAATGAGAAACCAAATATTCGTACATTCGCTGGGCAATTTCCTTGTATCTCATTTCACCAAAAAGACGGTAGGCGTAGGAAAATGTCCATACCAATCGTGCTGTCAAAACTATGTGTTTGTTAGCTTGAAGGTCTGGAGTCAAATTGGCATCAACCGCACCATGAAACACAATGTTGTCATCGTCACTAAAAGCATATTTTTCCCAGAAGCCCAATAAATTTTGGGCTTCTGTTTCCATTTCTTCCTTGAGTTCCAATAACCTTCTATCCACCATTAAAACCCCACCTTATTTTTTATTTCGCTTTTCTTAGCTCCACAGTCTGTCATAGGAATAAACCTTATCCCATTCATCAGTTGGTTCCCACATACCAGGATAATCAGGATGCACATGCTGTGCCATTAACTCGTCATTCAGATCATCAATACCCAATCCCGGTTTGTCAGGCACTTCAATATATCCGTCTTTCACCAGTGGTTTGGGTAACCCGATTACCAGATCATCCCACCATGGAATATCCACTGCATGGGTCTCCAGCGCCAGGAAGTTCTCGGTTGCAGCTATTGAATGAACTGCTGCCATACAGGCTATCGGACTCTCCGCCATATGAACCGCCATCGCCACTCCATAATCCTGTGCCATATCGCCTATCTTCTTGTTCTCCAGTATACCGCCAGAGCTAAGCAGATCAGGATGAATAACTGATACACCGCCACTCTCCAGTAAAGGCTTAAAGTTCTCTTTAAGATATATGTCCTCTCCCGTACAGATGGGTGTGGTGGTTGACCTGCGGAGTATCGCATACTGATCCGTCAGCTGCCATGGCAGTAAATCCTCCAGCCACGCCAGACTGTACTTCTCCATCCTTCTTGCAAATTTAATACAATCCTCCAAACCTATATGTCCTACGTGGTCTATTGCCAACGGAATATCATAACCTATCACTTCACGTACCTGTGCTACATACTCCTCAAGAATATCCAGACCCTTCTCGGTTATATGTATACCGGTAAACGGATGGGCTATGTTTATTAGATCATATAAACGGTTCCGGGCATTATACCAGGTCAATGGATCCTCTTCCTTGTTTTCAGCAGCTTTCTTTACCGCTTCCTGAGCCTTCTTAAATTCTTCCAGGAATCCCAACGGTGCTGACAGGGCCCCCTCTGTCCCGATCAAATGATTTATACCAAGGTCCATCTTTAGGAATGTAAAGCCTCTTTCCATACGTTCCTTCAAGGCTTTACCCATGTCATAACCTGTATGCTTGCCTACAACATCGGTGTCACAGTACATGCGTACCTTGTCTCTGAATTTGCCTCCCAGCATTTGATATACGGGTACTCCGTATGCCTTCCCTGCCAGATCCCACAGTGCAACCTCTACCGCACATACTCCACCAGCCTGACGGGAGTGATGACCAAACTGCTTTATCCTGCGAAAGATCTTGTCAATGTTACAGGGATTCTCGCCAAGTATTACCCTTTTTAACATTAAGGCATAGTGTCTGGAAGCCATGTCTCTTACTTCGCCGTATCCTACCAGACCCTGATTGGTATACAATTTCATCAGTATTACATGGCCCGGTGCTCCTACCAGGTCAACAAACCGCATATCTGTTATCTTAAGTTCAGAAGGCTTTGAATAGGTATTTACATGGGCTAACGTTTCTTCATAGTTGCATTTTTCCTGTGAATTCACCATCTTGTTTTGTCCTCCTTATTTATAGATTTAAATTTATATTTAATCTTTTTAATGTAAAAGCATAATACGGGGTTTTCACATATTATTTATTTCTTGCCGTACATTATAGTAATCTTACCTGAGCATCGTTTTCTTTGGCCTTGGCTTCCTCTTCTTTAGCTCTCTCCAACTCTTCATCCCAGGTCAGATGCCTGTATTCTTCAGCTTCAGGAGCAGTCTTTACCCACTCGATAAAGTTCTCCCACATCTCCACCGACCATCTCGCGTCTATCTGTGCTGTGCTATACCGGCCTTCCTCCAGCATTATAAAGCCCCATACGTCCCTTATATGTGCTTTCTCTGCATTTATTACACATTCCTCTGCCAGATGTGGAGGTATAAACAATACTCCTGCATGGGTCCCAAGCACAACGTCTCCCGGCATACATATTGCCTGGCCTATACGGCATGGACCGTTGAAGTTAACCATGGTTACATCCCAGATGGGAGTCGGATCTGTACCACGGTAATATGTCTTTATATTCTTTATGTTAATGAGCTGATCCAGGTCTCTTACTCCGCCCCAGATTACCGCTCCGCCTCTCTTTGTGCGGGAAGCTATACCGGTTCCCAGGTTTCCTCCTATGTAAGTTCCGCCCCATATCTTGTCAAACATATCCACAACTACCACGTCATTTTCAACCAGGGAGTCAATCACCCACTGATTGAAGAAGCCGCGGCGTCCTTCTACCTTGTGCCCGTATTCCAACAGCGTATCGTTAAGATCCGGACGGCTGGGCACCATTACCGCTGTTACAGCCCTTCCTACCAATACCATATCGGGATTGACAACCTTAAAGTCACCTTCATACTGGTACTTATAACCCTTCTGCCACAGAGTCCCCCAGGCTGCTTCAACAGTTATCTTCCTCATTCTCTCAAGAATATCGTCCGATACCTTCGGCCTGCCATCAGGAAGCCTTTCTCCCTTCCACAAAGGTGTCAGCTGAATAATTTCTTCCCTGCAATTGAATTTCATGTGTCATACCTCCTAATAAAAATAATCTGTTATCTCACAAGCTCCAATCAATATATAAATATGAAGCTTTATGACATAATGAGGTTCCAATGCTTCAATTATATAATATGATTGTTCTATAAAAACCATACGGTGCTCGGATGCATTGGAAATACATATGGGTAATCATCAGGACCGGCTCTAAAAGACAATAAAAAAATGTGCTGATACTCTTAATGTTCTGACATAATGAAGAAACAAGTTAATAAAGATACAACAATATTGTTGAACACTCCTTCTCACTTTAGTCCGCTAACATTATAAATCAGCCTTTTCAAAAAATCAAGACGCTTTAGACATAATTAATTGCAAAAAAATTCTGTTTCCTCCCTATCTTTCAATACTTCATCAATATCAACCCATTTGTAATAACATAAATATGTAATGTATGTTTTTAATGCCTGATTGTATTTTTTCTGTGCGAAAATTTCTATTCTCACTTGACAAGTTCAACAAAAATATGTATGATTTTGAATTGTGGCTGTTTTTTATAAAATTAAATAAATTACAAGGAGACTGTTAGAGCTCTATTATATGCCGGAAGTTTACAATACCAATATTAACAATTTTATATACTCTCTGGAATCTGCGTGGAGATTTTGTAGTACCTGACTTTAACAGTCCTGATTGCAACTACGAGTATTTGTGTGGAAATAAGCTCGATAGCACTATACTCGATGTACTGAAAAAATATTGGTTTATATAACATAAGCCCAGGTTTTTAGCGATTTAAATTTTGTATATACATATTGTCA
The DNA here is from genome assembly GCA_001513505.1 of Clostridiales bacterium DTU092. Taxonomy (GTDB): domain Bacteria; phylum Bacillota; class Clostridia; order Caldicoprobacterales; family Caldicoprobacteraceae; genus DTU074. Next base: position 6,474 of record LFTM01000019.1, read on the forward strand.
TTTTTTGTATATACATCTAGACATTACTATATTATTTATATAGTATATTACTTGGCAATATACAATGGTTAATTATCAAATAATTATATTGTAATGGGGGTTTTTTAAATGTCATTTATGTCGCCAAAACTGACCGCATCCCGTGATGTTATA
>LFTM01000053.1 GCA_001513505.1 Clostridiales bacterium DTU092
CAACAAGGGCGGGATGTCCATAACCCAGTATATTTACTGCTATTCCGGCCAGAAAGTCGGTATAGGAATTACCTTCTTTATCATACAGGGTGGACCGGTGACCGTATTCAAAGACTACCGGTATCCTGTTCCCAAACGTATTCATATAGTATTTTTTATCAAGACTGATAATGTCCCGGGTATTCATAAACAAAACCCCCTTTTCATATGTGTAAATAATTATACATAGAAATGAATAAAAATGCAATAGAATTATATTAATTTTTCCAAAAATAATTAATTTTTAATGAGAGGGGATATTGATTTGTGTTGATGGAAGATTAAATTCGATATATAATAATTTTTAACAGTTACAGTTCATATTCTAGTCAAAACAGCTTCCGTGATTAATTTTCAAAGTCTTTTGTATTTCCATTTCAATCATGGTCAGGACCGGAAAAAGAGGGGATTATATTCAATAAGGTATGAAAGGGTGGATGTGATGAAGTATTATGAAACACACAAGGTGGAAGACGGGATTACCCGCATAGAAAGCCTGCAAACCGGTGAGTATATGTATTTAATTGAGGGAACTGACAGGGCAATACTGATTGATACCGGAATGGGTCTTGGGAACATTAAGGAATATGTGGATGGATTGACCCGGCTGCCCTATGATGTAGTACTTTCCCACGGTCATATTGACCATTTAGGAGGATCTTTCCTTTACCCGTGTGTATACATGAACCACAAGGATATTCCGGTGTTTAAGGAACACAGCGATAAGGATAAGAGAGACAAAAGCCTTCAAAACATATTAAGGGTGCATTCCTTCCCTGAGGATGATTATGCGCCGGTTAAGGAAATAGAGATACTCCCTTTGGAGAATGGGCATTTATTTGACTTGGGCGGGCTTACCATTGAAGCAATTAAAGCTCCGGGACATACCCCCGGTTCCATGTGCTTCCTGTTGAGGGAAAAAAGGATATTGTTTACCGGTGATGCCTGTAACACCTTTACATTTCTTTTTCTGGAGGGCAGCCTGCCGATTCAGGAGTATCAAAAAACGGTGGGCATACTTTTGGACAGAGGAGATGAATATGATCGCGTGCTGTTGTCCCATGGGACCCCGGTAGTACCTAAGACAATTATACAGGATGTTTACGACTGCTGTACCGATATTATGGAAGGAAATGTAGATGATGTGCCCTATAATTTCATGGGGGTGGAAGCACTTATTGCAAAGAAGATTGGACCTGAGGGAGCAAGAGTTGACGGAAAGTTAGGCAACATCGTTTACCGGAAGGATAATATCTTTTCATAGATTTCCTGTTACGGTTGGAGCATGATGTATATTACACTCCAACCCCTTTATATGATTGACAGAATATAATCGGAACAAAAAAGCCGGGAGAAAACCCGGCTTTCTTCTTATCCTTTTATTAAAAATGTGTTTTTTCTTCCAGATAGTTTTCTATCTCATCAATTTTGATTCGTATCTGATCCATAGTGTCTCTGTGCCGAATGGTAACGGTATTGTCTTCCAGTGTATCAAAATCAACCGTTATACAGAACGGGGTTCCAATCTCATCCTGGCGTCTGTAGCGTCTGCCGATACTGCCGGACAGATCATAGTCCACCATGAATTTCTTCAAAAGCTGGGTATAGAGTTGTTCAGCAGGTTCCTGAAGTTTTTTCGTCAGAGGCAGTACCGCTGCCTTATACGGCGCCAGAGCAGGATGCAGTTTTAGTACCGCCCTGGTTTCACCGTTATCCAGCTGTTCTTCATTGTAGGCATCACAGAGGAAGGCAAGAAGTATCCGGTCGGTTCCTACCGAAGGCTCCACACAGTAGGGTATATACTGTTCGTTAGTGGCCGGATCAAGGTAGTTGAAATTCTCCCCTGAATGCTGTGCGTGCTGTTTAAGGTCAAAATCCGTTCTGTTGGCTATACCCCATACCTCACCCCAGCCGAAGGGGAACTTGTATTCAATGTCCGTTGTTGCAGTGCTGTAGTGGGACAGTTCTTCGGGAGAATGATCTCTCATACGGATGTTCTTTTCGTCCATTCCGAGGGATATCAACCAGTTTTTACAGAAATCTTTCCAGTATTTGAACCACTCCATATCTTCCCCGGGTTTGCAGAAGAATTCCAATTCCATCTGCTCAAATTCACGGGTACGGAAAATAAAGTTACCCGGGGTTATCTCATTGCGGAATGCCTTTCCTATCTGTCCTATTCCAAAGGGGATCTTTTTCCGTGAAGTTCTGAGAACATTTCTGAAGTTTACAAATATTCCCTGGGCGGTTTCCGGTCTGAGGTATAATTCGGATTGTGAATCTTCGGTAACCCCCTGAAAGGTTTTGAACATCAGGTTGAAATGGCGGATAGACGTAAAATTGTGTTTGCCGCATTCCGGACACGGGATTTTATTGCTGGTTATATATTCAAGCATCTGTTCATTGCTCCATCCCATTACCGAAGGTTCCGGGTGATTGTTTGCGGTCATATAGTCCTCAATCATATTGTCTGCCCTGAAACGTGATTTACATTCCCGGCAGTCGATCAGAGGATCGTTGAATCTCTCAAGATGACCGGATGCCATCCAGGTACGGGGATTCATGAGAAGGGCGGCATCTATTCCTACGTTATACGGGCTTTCCTGGATAAATTTTTTCCACCAGGCCTTTTTTATGTTGTTTTTAAGCTCAACGCCCAATGGACCGTAATCCCAGGTGTTGGCCAATCCACCGTATATTTCAGAACCGGGGTAAATAAAACCTCGGTTTTTGCATAAAGCTACAATCTTTTCCATTTTATCCTGCACTGTCAAAAAACCTCCTCCAGTTTCAATAATACCGTAATTTCTGCCGTTTATCTATAACATCAAAATAATATCACACAATGGAAAGTGTTGCAACTAATGAAATTTAGCATTTCTTTATATGTTATTCAGTATGATTAAAAAAGTAAGCCATGTAAAAGTATAAATCCGATTCATATTTATGCGTTAATAAGCAATAATAATAAGTATGTAAAATTCTAGGAAATACGGAACTTTGCGGGCATAATTGACGTCTAATACAAAAGAGAAGTGTTTGATGATTTGAATGTAAGGGTGAATGCAATGAGATTCAAACTGGTTATACTCATTCTGCTGTGTTTACTGGTGGGATGCTCAAACAAGGCGGTTATTCCCATGTCCAGTATTTCATATGACACTTCTGAAACAAACAGAATCGTATTAATTGAGGAAGTCAATAGTTCAAAACCGGTTTTTGAGCTGTATGGAAACGGGTTTGTCAGGAAGCGATCTAATATATTCCAGGAGGAATTGGAAAACGGCAAACTAAGTAAAAAGCAGATCAGGCAGCTTCTTAATTATATCATAAACAAACAGCGGGTTGGCGATCTGGAATCCAGCTATCCCGAAGATACCATACCGGGGATTGAAATGTACCCCAATCCTGAGTTATACTTAGATATTAGAATAGACAGATTTAATAAACACATCCGTTTTGCCTACAGCAATGTAGGTGATCAGCTTGAGTATTTCAAAGAAGAGGAACGCATCAATGAGGAGACTTTTAAAGAATTGGATAAGCTGCGATCCATATTCCGGTATCTCATGGAGTACAAAATTAACAAGGAAGGATGAGTTGTATGAAAGCTGCCAAGCCTGCTATTTATGGAAGAAGGGGTGTGTTGGCAACGGGGCATTACCTTGCAACTTCTGCCGGACTCAAAATGTTTGCAAAGGGAGGTAATGCAATTGATGCGGGTGTGGCTGCCGGTTTTGCCCTGGCAGTGCTCAAGCCTCACCAAAACGGTTTGGGAGGCGAGTGCCCGATTCTGATTTACAATCCAAAAGATGGACGGGTTGTGTCTATCAGCGGGCAGGGAACTGCTCCTCGGAAAGCCACAATAGAGTGGTTTAGGAATAATGGCATAAAAATGATTCCGGGTGACGGGCTTCTGGCTGCAACTGTACCGGGAGCCGTTGGTGCCTATGCAACTGCTCTATTAAAATTTGGAAGGCTAACACTTAGTGATGTGCTGGAACCTGCTCTCGAGCTGGCAGAACAGGGTTTTCCGGTGTATGGAGCCCTGCACAGAACGCTTGTATCTCTGAAAGATAAGTTTGTAAATGAATGGCCAACTTCGGCTGAGGTTTTTACACCGGGAGGAAGGGTTCCAAAAGTTGGTGAGATATTGAAACAACCCGGGATTGCCCGTACATTTAAGCTTATGATAGAGGCTGAGAAAAATTCCAACGGTGACAGGGAGGCAGGTATCAGAGCTGCCATAGACTGTTTCTATAGAGGGGAAATAGCCGAAAAAATACTTGAATTTGCCCAGAACAACGCATTTAAGGATGCAACCGGGAAAAGCCATACAACGCTTTTGGCCAAAGAGGACTTAGCGACATATGAGACAAAGATTGAAAACCCTGTGTATGCGGATTATAAGAATTACAGGGTTTTCAAGTGCGGACCCTGGACCCAGGGGCCGGTGTTCCTGCAGCAGTTAAAATTACTGGAAGGCTTTGATCTTAAGGGCATGGGACATAATTCTGCGGATTATATACATACGGTGGTTGAATGTTCCAAACTGGCTTTTGCAGACAGAGACAGGTATTATGGTGATCCTGTCTTTACACGGGTTCCCTTTGATATGTTGTTATCTGAGGAATATAATGCACAGCAAAGGGCAAAAATTGATCCGGCAAAGGCTAACAATACCACTCCGCACAGTGATTATGAGACGGTCAGTGACACATCTTACAGAGGAGATACGACCCATCTGGATGTGATTGATGCTGAAGGTTATATGATATCAGCCACACCCAGCGGAGGCTGGATTCCTTCATCACCGGTTATTCCGTATGTTGGATTTCCGTTGGGGACCAGAGCTCAGATGTTTAATTTCAATCCCGATCATCCCAACTGTCTTGCACCGGGGAAGAGACCGAGGACAACCCTTACGCCGTCGCTGGCGTTCAAAGACGGTAAACCATGGATGGTATTCGGTACTCCTGGCGGTGACATGCAGGATCAGTGGACGCTACAGTTTTTCTTAAACATAGTGGAATT
>LFTM01000075.1 GCA_001513505.1 Clostridiales bacterium DTU092
ACAAATCCGATGTTTACATTATAAAAAATTGAAAGATTGGTAACGGCAAGAGTCTGTTATCCATACTGGCGCTGGGGATATATAAAGGATGCAGGTTTAAAGTTCAAATCGTAGGGCCGGATGAAGTTGAAGCCATGTTTGGGATCTCAAAAATTATAGACAACAATTTTATGGAGGACGATTAACCGTACACAATTGATAAACTTAATAAAATTTGCCGTTATTATATTGAAATAATAAAGACCTATAGGAATGTGTCCTATAGGTCTTTTTGCATAAGTTTTTTACTAAAAATCTACAAGAGCTTCTTCTTCCTGAAGCAATTGGCGGCACCCGCCGTTCCTCACTCAGCAGAAAAATACAGCACGGCATCTTCCCAGCCTTCAGGGGTTGTGAATGAAGGAGTATCATCAACTGAGTACACACCTGCCGGTTTCCTGTCACCGCTTTTCGGATCAATCCAGTACGCATTAACTCCACTTCCGGATTTAATATCATCAAGCCGCAATGTAACCGTAGACGGCTCGCTTAAGTACGCAAGTATCCAGTCTCCGTTTTGGGATCTTGCCGCTGTATTGAGAGCAAAGCCTTCGCCCTGCCCCTTAATAAATATCGTCTGATCGGGTATCATATCCCACCATCCGTCGCAGGAAGTAATAATCTCCCGGAAAACTTTAAGGAATCCGGATCCGGGTGAGTCAATCCATTCCTTCCATGCCCTAGGCTTAATCCAGTTGTCATTGTGACCGTATACATGATGCCCGCCTGCAAGCTGTGTCCAGTAAGCCTGTTTGCGGATGTCATGGGGCGTCTGCAGTTTCCCGAACTCCACCCCTTCGTAACCGCCCTCAGCCATTACCACAGGTTTTACCGGCTCTCTCATATAGTCTTCGGTTACTGTTTCATATATCTTGTCATACATTATACAGGTCTGAATCATATTGAAAGCAAGCCATTTCTCATCATGAATAAAACTTGATGAAGCAACCGAGGGATCCGGATGTACCGATATCATGTGCCTTCCCTCGTCCCCCTCCTGTAAGCCCCGGGCAAGCTCCCTGCACACAGGAATGTATTCATCCGTGGCTTTTGGATACATCGACCATATCAAATTTGGTACATCTCTGTAACGGTTGGATACCCACCGTGCCCATGCCCTGGCCTTTTCCATTGTTATAATCCCGGTGTGCCACTGATGGTATACACCTACGACAAAAATCTGACCCGTCTCCTCCCCCAGCCGTATCATCTTATCTATATGTTCAAAATATTTCTCGTTGGGTTTTAGCGGATCATTGTCAATCCAGGGTTCCTCACCTTCAATATTGGTAAAAGGCACCGATCTGTCAAGTTTGTCTTCCCTCAAGTCAACCCCGGTCAGCATAACAAGAATTATATTAAATCCCTTCCGCTGTCTGTCTTTGAGTATTTCCAGCGCCTCGTCCCTGGTAAACATGCGGAAAAGCTCCCATAGGGTATCTCCAAGCCAAAATACCGGAGACCCGTTCTCATCAACAAAGTACCGCCCGTTCGAGCTTACTCTTATTGGACTGATTATACCCATAGCTACCACCCCATTGCATATGCATTTCCTTCATCTTTAAGGGATGCAGCCCCCTCGATAAGCCCGTTATCAAAATCAAATCTTACACCACACACCTCACCATGAGAATTGGGACGATTCAGGTTAAGCTTGTGCTGCTTTTCCTGAAGTTTATACAATACGGCTAAGTCTATTCCCTCTTCAACATATATGGTGCCATCCCCTTTTTCATGAGGATAGAAGGAATTTGTAAAGTGGGTTGTATGGAAGGTAGGTGCCTCAACGGCTTCCTGTATACCCATGCCGAATTCCACTATGTTTAAGAAAAACTGTAGCGTCCACTGATCCTGCATGTCACCGCCAGGAGTACCGAATACCATCCATGGTTTACCGTCTTTGAACGCCAGCGACGGCGTAAGGGTTGTCCTCGGTCTCTTCCCCGGTGCAAGACAGTTGG
>LFTM01000067.1 GCA_001513505.1 Clostridiales bacterium DTU092
ATATATCCACTGCCGAGCATACCATTGCCTTAATGCTGGCTTTGGCCAGAAACATACCCCAGGCATATAGTACGTTGAAAAACGGAAAATGGGTCCGCAGCACCTTTAAAGGTGTTGAACTGTATAATAAAACGGTGGTTATACTTGGTTTGGGCAGGATTGGGTCCAAAGTGGCAAACCGCTTAAAGAGTTTTGGAATGAATGTTATGGGGTATGACCCTTATGTCAACGATGACAGATTCGACAGGCTCGGGGTTAAGCGAATAACTTCCATAGAAGAGGTTATGAAAGTTGCCGACTTTATCACCATCCATCTGCCGAAAACCAATGAGACAATAGGAATCATCGGAGAAAAAGAGCTGAACATGGCAAAACCAGGTCTAAGGATTGTCAACTGTGCCCGTGGGGGGCTGGTTGATGAAGATGCCTTATACAATGCTCTAAAGACAGGCAAAATTGCCGGAGCTGCTGTTGATGTTTTCAAAGAGGAGCCAAAAGAATCAGCCGGAGGTGCTGAATTCAGTCATAAATTCCTGGAGCTCGATAATGTAATTTTTACCCCGCATCTGGGTGCTTCAACTCAGGAAGCACAGGAGAATGTTGGCATTGACATAGCCAAACAGGTATCAGAAGCATTAAAAGGAAATATTGTAAGCGCTGTAAACCTGCATGGACTTAATGTACAGAACATGGCTGCCCTGGCTCCTTATCTGAAAATGGCTGAGATTTTGGGCAAAATGTATTACAGTGCTGAAAAATCCCCTGTTCAGAAGGTTGAATTAATATACAGTGGCGACATTGCCAATCAGGAGATTAAACTGGTTACCCTCTCCTATTTGTCGGGTTTGCTTGAGCCTATAATGGAAGAAAGAGTAAACTTTGTAAACGTAGGAATGATGATAAAAGAGCGGGGGATAGAAATAGTAGAAAGCAAACGAAGCGATGTGGATCATTTTACCAATCTGGTGACGGTGAAAGTTACCAATCGCAGGAAGGAAGTTACCTTTGCAGGTACGGTATTTGGTAAAGACGAGATAAGAATCGTTAACTTTGGCGGATATGAAGTCGATTTCGAGCCAACTCCATTTATGCTTATTGTACAAAACTATGACAGACCCGGTGTTATTGGCAAAATAGGAACAATTTTAGGAGAAGCCGGTGTTAATATTGCTACAATGCGGGTCAGCCAAAATCGCAGAGAGGAAAGGGCCTTAATGGTACTCAATGTAGACCAGGAGGTAATGCCGGAAACATTAAGGCAGATTGAGGAAATGGATAACATATTAAGGGTAAGTCTGATAAAGTTATAAATAAATTTTTGCTTAGAATCCGGTTGTATGCCGGATTTTTTTTGCCAAAAATTAAAATATAATTTTCGTTATCTTTTTTGTACAATGAGGAATAATAATCGTACAAATAAAAATGGGGTTGATGATAAGGGGATACAGGGAAAATGTTCAATGGAATAAAACGCGATTCATTGTTAGGGTTACCTGTTATTTGTGTAAAAACAGGCAAAAATATTGGAAAGGTTGTCGATATTGCATTTAAACCTGGCAAAAAAAAGATTGAGGGTTTGGTTATAACAATACATGGACTGCTGCAACGAAAAAAATATATTCCTCTCGGGCAAATACGAACCATTGGACAAAATGCCGTTATAATCGAGGAAGCTGTTTCTGACGAAAGCATATACTCTGGATTTTATAATCATGCCAGAGAACAGTACGGCGGTCATATTGTGGGATACCAGCTTGTAAGCGGGGACGGTCAGGAAATTGGTCAAATAAGCGATATTATACTAAACCCCAATGATGGAACCGTCGAAGGATATGAAGTTTCAAAAGGAATAATAGAAGATATAGTAGACGGACGTTCCATACTGCCCTACGATATATCAAAT
>LFTM01000186.1 GCA_001513505.1 Clostridiales bacterium DTU092
TATTTTAATAGAATAAGGATTTCCTGATGCCGGCAGCCAGCTCAACGTCTGCAAATCCTTTATTTGTTTTCTTCATCTTTATATCTTCGTCATCAAGATGAGCCAATACCATTGATAATGCTTCCTCAAATTCTGCCAGACACCCATGAATATCAGACAAGCAATAAATTTTCATTCATACTTCCCCCATTTTTTATCAATGATGAAAAAACCGATAGCGTCAGGCTATCGGTTCTCGGAAAAATTCAGAAGCTATTAACAAGCTTATTGTTCAGATTGATATCCCGGACTGTTTTGAACCTTTGGGAACCTTCTAATGAGAAACCAGTACTTGCGCAGCTGATTCAGCCGCAGGCGCTGTACTTTTCCGAATCCGGTGCCGTGCAAATAAGAAGATACCTACCTGACCAATCCCCGCCAAGCCCCAGGTAACCGGATAACAGGCAAAAAGCGTAACCACCGTAGGAGACCAGACAAAGACCGTTTTCAACCAAACGATACGCATGAGACATGCTCCTATCAACGTACACAACATAGGCGATATGGAATAGCCCATACCACGGGTCAGGCCAGGAAATACGCTCATCACGCCACAGGTAAAATATGCAACCATTAAAACTTTCATGCGCAACATTCCAAGATCGATGACCTCTGGATCGGATGTATACAAACCAAGCAATGACCTGCCGAAAAACAGAGTAGCGCCACTCATGACAATCCATGTAGCAAAGATTAGTACTGTACATATCTTTGCAATTCTATCAATCCGGCTATACTTCTTCGCACCCATGTTTTGTCCGGTAAAAGTAATAGCCGCATTGTAATAGGCATTCATTGTGGTTCCGACAAATCCTTCTACATTGCCTGAAGCAGAGCTGGCCGCCACCATGGTGGAGCCGAAAGAATTGACCGCTGACTGGATCATTACATTGGAAATTGAAAATAATGAACTCTGGAGACCCGCAGGCAACCCTATTCTCATTATTTCCTTCAGCTTATGCCAATCGATGCGTAACTTACGGGGTATAAAACGTATTCCTATGTTATTGCTTCTATACAGACAGACCATAACCAGAACCATGGAGAGAAACTGTGATATGACCGTAGCCCATGCTACACCATCGACGCTCATATGCAGCACAATTACAAAGAACATATTGAGTATTACGTTCACAATTCCTGAAATGACTAGGTAGTACATTGGCCGCCGACTGTCTCCTACAGCGCGCAGGATGGCTGCACCAAAGTTATATATCATCATGGCAGGCACTCCTATGAAGTAGATCCTCATATAAAGTAAAGACAGATCCAATATGTCCTCAGGAGTACCCATTAGAATTAACATTGGTTTACAAAAAACTAAACCTATTACCATAACAATCAGACCACTGATTATACTGATAGCTATGGAAGTATGAACAGATTCGTTCAAACTCTTCATTTTACCGGCTCCATAGTCCTGCGCCACTATGACAACTGTACCAACCGATAATCCCATAAATGTGTTAACTATAAGGTTTATCAGGGCGCCCGTAGCACCTACCGCAGCCAGTGCTTCTCTTCCTGAAAAACGCCCGACAACTATCATATCTGCAGCATTAAACAGTAGCTGTAATATGTTCATTGCAATAATCGGCAATGCAAAAATCAGCATTTTGCTGAACAGCGGTCCGCTGCACATATCCATATCACGTTTTTTTGAAAACATGGAGTATTCGCTTCCTTCGTATATACATTCTATCGACTTGAACTGTATATTTCTCTGCTTTGCCTATTCTCTTTTACATTGAAATGTTACCTTTAATCATCATTCATGCAGCCATGACTACAATATAAGCAGATGAAAGTTCTCGTCTGTTTTTAAATCAATGATTGTTATTATAACAGAATAAAACAGCAAAGCAACCGGCAACAACGGTTGCTTTGCTGAAAAAAAGCTGAAATTAGCGTATCTTGTGTTTTATAACATTCTTTTGGTAGATTATGACGGGCTTATCTGACAACATCGTCGTTTTTTTGGTAAATATCAGCGTTAAAACTATGGTCCCCTGCGCATTTTGATACCATAGTCAAGAAAGCCAACCGGTTCAACGTAATCCTGTAAATCCGGAAAAATCAAGGCTTACGCCCCGCCATCCACTCCACATACTCGACGTAGCACTGGTTTGCATTACTATTTGCTGAACAATGACACCAGGAAATCTACAAGATTATATTTTGAGAATATGCTGATGGCTACGAGAGACACAACAGACATAATCTTGATAAAAATATCCAGCGAAGGACCTACAGTATCTTTAAGAGGATCACCGACAGTATCTCCGACTACTGCTGCGCTGTGAGCAGGAGTACCTTTTTTATGTCCTTCCAGAGCTCCAGTCTCAATATACTTTTTAGCGTTATCCCATGCGCCACCGGCATTACCAGTAAAGATAGCCAGCATCACCGCTGAGACGGTAGAACCGATCAGAATTCCACCCACAAATTCAGGTCCAAAGAGAAAACCGCAGGCCACAGGAACAATTATAGCAAGCATTGAAGGTATTTTCATTTCCCTGAGAGCACCCTGAGAGCTTATCTCTATACACGTCTTATAGTCCGGTGAGGCAGTCCCATCCAATATTCCGGGAATTGTACGGAACTGACGTCGGACCTCATCAACCATACGTCTTGCAGCATTTGTAACAGCATCAATAAGCATACCACTAAACATGAATGGAAGAGCAGCCCCACATAGAACACCAACGAGAATAAGTGGATTAATAAGATTCAGAACCAATTCAGTAGTTGGATCATTGTAAGAATAAAGATAGCTTACCATAAGGGACAGTGCAGCAAGAGCAGCAGAACCGATTGCAAAACCTTTTCCTATAGCAGCGGTTGTGTTACCAACTGAGTCAAGCTTATCGGTAATTTCACGTACTTTAGGCTCAAGCTTACTCATTTCAGCTATACCGCCGGCATTATCGGAAATTGGCCCATATGTGTCAACCGAAACAACAGCGCTTACAAAGCTCAACATTCCGACAGCAGCCATTGCAACACCATACATTCCGGATATATAATAAGAAACAGCTATTGCTGCACCAAGTACAATCAATGGTGCCATACAGCTCTTCATTCCTGTTCCAATACCTTGTGTAATAGTAAGGGCAGCTCCCTCCTCGCTCGCTGCTGCAATATTACGTGTAGGCTTATAATCGTAAGAAGTATAATACTCAGCAATTATGCCAATAAGAATACCGGCGACAACGCCGAACGCGGCAGCAAGCCATGGAGAAGCAAATCCAACAGCAAAGCCAACGCCGGACAAATCCTCGCCTTTAAACAATACATATGTTATAAAGAAACCGAGCACAATTGTGAGACCTGCAGACAACCATGTGGAGTTGTTGAGTTCACGGTGTGGATCATCGGAAAGCTTTTTGAGAAACAGGGAGGCTATTCCTATAACACATGCAATAAGCCCGCCTGCTGCGAAAACTACCGGGAACAAAAAAAGTTTTGTCAAAAGGCTGTCTGTTATTAATCCATTGGTCATTACACCTCCGGAGTATTTGCTTGTAAGGAATAGGTAAAAACCAAGTATAACAGCAGCAGTTATAGCACCGACATAGCTTTCCAGCAAGTCACTGCCAAGCCCTGCAACATCGCCGACATTATCACCAACATTATCTGCAATTGTGGCAGGGTTTCTGGGATCGTCCTCCGGAATGTTTGCTTCAATTTTTCCTACTAAGTCAGCACCCATATCTGCTGCCTTGGTGTAGATACCACCACCGACACGATTAAACATGGCAATCAGCGAACATCCGAGAGCATATCCGGAAAGAACCATTGTGAATGATATAAACTCAACACCTAACCAGTTTGAAATAAGTACCACATTC
>LFTM01000307.1 GCA_001513505.1 Clostridiales bacterium DTU092
CTGAGTGTCGTAGTTCAGCATCCTGAGCAGTTCCCGGCCTGCTCTTATTATATACGATCCTGGATCGGTCTGAAGCCGGGCAGCCCTTCTAATGGCAGCAGCCGTCAGCTCCTCACCATTGCCCGAAGGATTGTTCAGAGTTTTTTCCAGATAATTGAACCACTGGGATATGGTCAGTACCTCAAGATCATCGGCTTGCTCAACTGGCAGATGAAGCCCCGGATGGGAAGGAGGATAATATGGATGATACCTTCCTGCTTCCTCATATCCCACAACCACGCATGAAAACTCGGTACGCAATAATTCAAATATCTGAGGTTGCTCCAGTTTAAGTTCAACTATCGATTTGAAAAAAGCCTTTGCCTTGCTGGCACCATCCAGACTCCCGGTATATGCCCCGGATACTATACCATACACCAATATATTGCCATCACGAACCTTGACAAAGGAACCGTACGCTGGAATCTGATCATATCTTTTGGCTTCAGCCACGAACTCTGCCGTTGTGCTCGCAATAATCTCTCCTATCGCCATGACATTCCCCTTTCCATTATGCAAAATTTAATTAAAAGATTCTGGTTCGCTTGCGAAGCTCTTTACTGGTTACACGACAGGGAATACCCTGTTTTACAAACTGTCCCTCCACCAGACGGAAAAAAGCCTCCCGCTCCTCTCTTTTAACCACAGCAAAATGATGTGCTTCCTGAAGCGCCAATGGATATCCCATACCTTTTTGCGCCTGGTAATAGATCGCCCAGTGCAGCCTATCCAGCAGTTCCTGATCCTCCAGCACGTAATCAGGTGCTTCCACCCTGGCGATTTCACTGCCTACATTTATATAAAAAAATCCAATACGGTAGGAAGGCCATTCCTGCCTGGGCAAAACGTTTATGCCACCGTAAAAACATACTGATCTCTCACCGGGACTAAGTATACTGGCAAACAGCGTAGTGTCCCTTAAACCTTCCATTCTGCGGCAGGGAGCCTTTGGGTCAATGCGGTATTCACAGGCAACACAGTTCATAACAGGCTGGCTGCAGTCACCTGCGCGCAAAGTATTGACAACCAGCGCGGTACGGGAACCGGATATGTACCCCGCTACCGGAATCCTCAGTTTTTCCCCTGTTTTAAAAACATCTGTATAATATGGAGCGGTAAAGCCGCCTATATCTCTTTTAGCAGATCCCGCCTTGTCCCATGAAACAACAGTGCCATCCAGCAAGGCTACAGCAGGACTTCCATCCTTGCGGTGGTTTATAAGCAGTTCATTAAGCTGCTGAGCCTCCATACTGGAACGTCTCTGAGCCAAATCCTCCTCCTGTATAAGAAAATGTTCACCTTTACCCTGAATGTATAGATCTTCATCTTTATAAAAAAGGAAGGGTAAACTGTCCATTAACGGGGGATCGCCGGTACCGTAGTGTAAAACCACCCTGCCTATATTAACCACATAACACAGCACAATTTCATGGGTATCAACATCGATCTGAGAACCGTCCACAGCCATAACAGTATGGGAAGTTAAGTCTCCGGGAAGCGGGAAAGTACCATCAATCCTTCCCTGAGGAAAAGCTACAAAAAAATGACGATCATCTGAATTGATTTTTTCCATAAAAGGTCGGGGATTTTTACGGTATTTATCAAGAGCTTTCAGCGCAGCTGCCTCTTTTACATTATAACTGTGAACATCCTGATGACGCTGGCGCGCCATATCTGCCAACTGAACACTGATCTTTCCCAAATCCAGCATTAAAATCTCTCCCGATGTTTTTTTAATAAATCTGGTCAACATCATCCAATACTATTATTGTCAAGAGCACAGAAAAGAAAGCAAAATTTACTAAGTTTGTATAATCAATCAAAATTTTCAACCTTCTTCATTAGACTGTCAGAATGCTGAAAGAGTTGCAGTTTTTCCAATGATCTGGCTATTATCTGCTTTGCCCGGTATATCCTGGATTTCACGGTACCTATTTTTATATTGAGCAGTCTGGCTATGTCTTCATAACTGAAATTATAATAATATCGTAGTATGATAACATGCTGATAGGGTTCTATAAGTTCTTCATTTATTATATTTATTATCTCTTTCCTTATTTCTTTTTCCTCTATCAGATCCAATAGATCCTGCTGATATGTCTGTTCCTGAAAACAGCTGAAATCGTTGATTATCGCACACTTTCCCTGTATATTTAGCTGAGAGAGCGCACAGTTTCTAACAATAGTCATCATCCATGGAACTATCCTGTCGGTATTTTTTAATTGATCCATTTTATAATAAATAATGACAAATGCTTCGTGAACAGCATCTTCAGCAAGGGTCTTATTTTTCAATATGTAGTAAGCACGGCGGTATGCCATATCATAATAATCCTTATATAAATTATACAGTATGAGTTTTTTATCTCTAACCAATTTCTCCATCCTGCCTTTTAAACTCTGGTATTATTCTACCATACTTTTATATGAAGTCCAAAATATTTATGCGGTTGGAGTAATATTCTTCAACGTTATATTTACGCCCCTATAATTTAAGGTAAGTTGTAAAATTAATTGCCCAAACATGATAAAAAAGAAGTGACTCAAATCAGAACCTCTGATAATGTTTTAAGTGACAAAACCAAAAC
>LFTM01000076.1 GCA_001513505.1 Clostridiales bacterium DTU092
CTATGGCCTTTTCACGCCCCTGAACCTGTGTAACTTCTGTTTCAACTTCTTCAAGTTCTTTGTACACGCTGAAGAAATGGGTCATTTCAAGGGAAACATGTTTTGGAAGTTCGGAGACGTCTTTATATCCGTTGTAGCTGGGGTCGGTGAAAGGTATGGCAATGATTTTGGAATCTATTCTTCCGTTGTCCAGCATTGTAAACATTCCGATCGGATAGCAGCGTACAAGTGTCATTGGCTTAATTGGTTCGGAACAGAGTATAAGTACGTCAAGGGGGTCATTGTCGTCACCGTATGTGCGGGGAATAAAACCATAGTTTGCCGGATAATGAGTAGAGGTTGACAGTATACGGTCAAGAACGAGCATACCGGTTTCCTTATCAAGTTCGTATTTAGTTTTGGAACCTTTTTGTATCTCAACTACCGCATAGAAATCTTCGGGGCTGATCCGGTCATCGGATATATCATGCCAGATATTCATTAGGTTATCTCCTCCTTTTTACTTAACATTTCCTTTTTGTGTTGCTTTATTTACATAATAGGTTTTTGTTTATGCCCTATTATTCTTGCCTGGCTGCTCCAACACTTATTATATAACTAAAAAACCGCTCACGATCAATTCCGTGAGCGGTTTTAATGTATAAAAACCATATTGTATTACTTATATTCGGGCAGCCATGAACCATGGGCTTCAATTAAATCGTCTACCATTGCAACGATTTCATCAATGCTTAACTCCGAACCGGTATGCGGGTCAAGCATTGCAGCGTGGTAAATATGTTCTTTCTTCCGTGTTACGGCAGCTTCAATTGTAATCAAATGTACGTTTACATTTGTCATGTTCATTGCAGCCAATTGTACCGGTAATCTGCCTACGCGGCAGGGGTTAATACCCATTCCGTCAATCATACACGGAACTTCAACACAGGCTTCCTCCGGCAGGTTTTCTATTAATCCACCTGTGTTCAAAACATTACCGCCTATTTTATATGGTTTATTATTTACTATTGCATCAATTATATAAGATGCATATTCCTCCGTACGCTTATGAGTCAAAGTCGGGTTTTTAACAAGTTCATCTCTTAGGGTTTCCCAATTTTTTATCTGCTGAACACAACGTCTTGGATACTCATCCAATGGGATATTAAATCTTTCGATTAATTCAGGATATTTGCTTTTAATAAAGAAGGGGTTGTATTCGGCATTGTGTTCACTGGATTCTGTACAATAGTAGCCAAGCCTTTTTATATATTCAAATCTTACCATGTCATTGTGCTTCTCGGTTTCGTTCTTTTCAATGGCTCTTCTTCTTATTTCAGGATATAAATCATTGCCATCTTTATCATAAATTTCAAGAAGCCATCCCATATGATTAATTCCGGCTATCAGATCTCTGTGACCTTCAATTTTATCTTCCATTCCAAGTGCTTTTAACAGACCGCGCGAACAAGCCTGTACGCTATGGCACAAACCAACTGTTTTAACAGGGGTGTATCTGAGCATATACCCTGTTAATATGGACATTGGGTTAGTATAATTCAAGAAATAGGCATTCGGGC
>LFTM01000229.1 GCA_001513505.1 Clostridiales bacterium DTU092
GGGAAATATTATTTTAAGCCCCTGTCATCTGAAACTTTGACTGTATTCAGCAGGTTACCATGGTGCCGATCCCCTTGTCGGTGAATATTTCCAACAGAATGGGGTGGGGGATGGTTCCGTTTATTATATGTGTCCGGTTTACACCTTTTTTAAGTGCTTTGATACAGCCTTCCACCTTCGGTACCATGCCGCCGTTTATAATATTTTTATGAATAAGCTTATTAATTTCATCTATCGATATTACGGATATTATAGACTCCGGATCTTGGGGATCCATCCTGATCCCGTCAATATCCGTCAGGAATATCAGCTTTTCTGCCTTTAGTGCAGCTGCCAGTTCTCCTGCTACGGTATCCGCATTGATGTTATAACTCTCACCATCAGGACCTACACCTATAGGCGCAACTACGGGGATATACTCATCTTTTGCCAGAATCTCCAGCACCCTGCAGTTGATGTTTTTAATTTTGCCCACATAGCCGAGGTCCACTCCGTCAACAGGTTCCATTGGTTCTACCTCTATAATACTGGCGTCCTTCCCGCAAAGACCGATGGCTTTGCCGCCCAGGCTGTTTAACTGTGACACAATATCCTTGTTTATCTTACCTGTAAGCACCATCTGTACTACTTCCACGGCTTCTTTGGTGGTGATCCGCAGTCCCTTGTAAAATTTTGTAGGAATGTTCAGGGCCTCAAGCATTTTTGTGATCTCCGGACCCCCGCCGTGTACTACGATTGGGTTGACGCCTACATATTTAAGAAGGGTAATGTCCTGCATAATTGTGCGGCTGAGATCATCATTGATCATGGCACTGCCGCCGTACTTTATAATTACCGTTTTTCCACTGAGCTGCTGAATATAAGGCAGTGCTTCAATTAAAATACCGGCTTTATAGATTAATGTATCCATAGTCTTCCTCCTTATTGTCTAAAATCCGCCTTTTATTGTTATTGGACGGAAACTTCAGAGATACCAGCCCGGATTCTTCAGACCGGTAGTCTCATCCAGACCGAATAAAATATTCATGTTCTGAACTGCCTGGCCGCCGGCTCCCTTGATCAGGTTATCAATTGCCGATACAATGATAATACGGTTTGTGCGTTTATCAACCACAAATCCGATGTGGCACATGTTGGATCCGTTTACATGTTTTATTTCGGGCAGGCTGCCTTCCTCATGAAGCACTATAAATGGTTCGCTGCTGTAATAATTGCTATATATATCGAAAACATCCCTGAAACTTAAATGCTTTTTCAAGTTAGCGTAAATTGTGCTCAGAATCCCCCGTTTCACCGGAAGCAGATGAGGGGTGAAGGATACTGTAACATCGTGTCTAGCTATTATTCCAAGCTGCTGTTCTATTTCTGATGTATGGCGGTGCGTTGCAATCTTATAAGCTTTGATGTTCTCATCTAC
>LFTM01000177.1 GCA_001513505.1 Clostridiales bacterium DTU092
GTAATCTCAGTCTCATCATTTGCATCCATAGGCTCAAACAACAAACGGTTTATTTCATTTGCTGCCGTATAAAACATAGCAAATACAATTCCAAAGCTAATGATATATATCATACTCTGTCTGATTATATGCTTGATTATGGGATGCAAACCCTTTTTTTCCTTTTGCTTTTCTGAAACCATTATATCGGACATAATATTTATACCCTCCACCTGTAGAATCATTTTCATTATATACACTTATATAGCATTTGACAAGGCGGAGCACTTTAACAAATTATTAAAAATGTATTAATGATGCTTGGTAAATCTGCTTATTATCCTTTCATATAGGGACAGTGCAGGAAGTCCAAGTATGCCGATTACAACCAGTTGTCCCAAAGCTACCTGTGCAGCAACCAGCCAGTACGGCTGCGCAAAGAATGGTGCTAAATATAATGGAACCCCTAATGCATTCAGTATTATGGGAGGCAACAAAGCCATATAACGGTTGGGGGCTTTATAGGTTAGATAAGCCGATATCAATGTAATTGCGCTTCCTCCCAGAATATCCACCAAACCCAGCGGACTGTTTAAATTGGCCAGCAAGCACCCAATGGCAACTCCGGGAATAGCTGCTGAATCGGCAAATGGTATAACGGTTAGGGCCTCGGATAATCTGAACTGGACGGGTCCGAAAGATATCGGTTCAAACACGATAGTTAACACAAAATACACTGCAGAAATGGTAGCAGATCTTGCAATATAATTTGCAGATATATTAGTTTTTTTCATTCGCCGCTTCTCCTTCTTGTTGTTGCTCCTCCACAAAATCCAGATCCATATCGATGGCTTGACTCAATATTCTATAAATATCGGAAACCATGGTGTTCAGACGGTATTCTGCCTGCAGGAAACTGCTGATGTCCTGTGAATACTGAATAAGCTCCGAAAGCTTCTTAAATCTGTCCAACTCTTCTTCAGACGGCTTTTTTCCGCTCAGATAAGAAGCCTGCAGTTGAAACTGCTTCCTCTTATAATCCATAAGCATTTTTTTGTTTGTCTCGTTCTGATATACCTTCTCCTTTGCTGCCTTATAATCCCGGTATTCCCTGCTTGCTGACAATGCTCTGGCCAACTCATGAGCCTTATCGTATACGTTCATATGGAAACCTCCTTCACCAGGTTGTTAAATTTCCATAATGATAGGCAAAATCATAGGATTCCTTTTTGTCTTTTCATAAAGAAATCCGCGCAGTTCATCCCGGATATTGGTTTTTAACGTAGCCCAGTCGGTAATTCTTTCCTGCTTGCATCTATCCAGGGTTCCCTTTACCACCTCACGAGCCTGTTCTATTAGCTCCTCGGATTCCCTCACATAAACGAAACCCCTTGAAATTATATCGGGACCTGCAATAACTGTACCAGCATCTTTTGAAATTGTAACTACTATTACAATCAAACCATCCTGGGACAGATGTTTCCTGTCCCGCAAAACAATGTTCCCTACATCTCCGATACCCAATCCATCAACCAAAACCCGCCCGGCAGTAACGGTTCCCGCCACCTTACAGGAATTTGGTGTAAACTCCAGCACCGTACCAATATTTGTTACAAATAT
>LFTM01000048.1 GCA_001513505.1 Clostridiales bacterium DTU092
GCGCTGGAAAGAAACAGTTTAAGGGATTTTTTGCAGTCATTTTCAGAGCATACCTTCAGAATAAAGGGCTTTGTTGAGCTTAAAGAAGGATGGCACTACGTTGATGGAGTAAGTGATACTATAAAATTTTCCCCATCAAAGATACGGCCGGACAGTTCTCAGATTACCGTTATATTAAACACCAGACAACCGGTAAAAAAACTTATTCAGGGGCAGTGGGCAAAATACTTTGATAATCCTCTTGATATACGATAATCAAAAGGGCGTTGTATATACAACGCCCTTTTTCACTTACTTATTTTCATTAATCAGCTGTCTCATAAACGCTGTGCAAATCAGGCTCACAGCATTAAAATAAATAATCTATGCAATAAAGGTCTTGGCCAGATCAGCTGCCGAAGCTGCATCCGGAGCATACCCGTCAGCACCGATCTCATCAGCAAAGTTCTGGGTTACAGGTGCACCGCCTACCATGATTTTAATCCGTTCTCTTAAACCTGCTTCTTTAAAAGCTTCAATGGTATCCTTCATAGCCGGCATGGTGGTGGTAAGCAAAGCTGACATAGCTACAATACAATCGCCATCCAAAGATTTTACTGCATCAACAAATTTCTCGGGGCCAACGTCAATGCCCAGGTCGGTAACTTCAAAGCCTGCACCTTCAAGCATCATTGCTACCAGATTCTTACCAATGTCATGCAGATCTCCTTTTACAGTACCTATAACCACTTTGCCCATAGGCTTTACATCCCGTTCTGCCAATAAAGGCTTTAATATGTTGAGTCCGGCATACATTGCCCGGGCAGCAATCAACACTTCAGGAACATATACTTCGTTGTTTTTGAAAAGTTCCCCAATTTCCCCCATACCTACAATAAGAGCCTTGTTAACGATATCTTCAGGATTTACACCTTCAGCAAGTGCTGCTTCTACCATTTCCTTTACTTTCGGAGCATTACCGGCCTTCAATGCATCGGCGATCGCCCTAAAATCAGCCATTATTAAATCCTCCTTTTCATTATGTAAATTATATTGCTTTATTTATTATAACAGGTTTGACACCTGTTGTATCCGTGTGATCTTGTTATTCTTGGTAATATCTTGTCAACCCCCGGGGATTTAAATGTTTCTCCTGTAGCGATTGGGGGACATACCAACATACCTTTTAAATACCTTGCTGAAATAGCTGGCATCCTCATACCCGACCTGTGAGGCAATAGCCACAACCGACAGGGCGGGATCGGCAAGCAGTCTTTTGGCCTCCTCCATACGTACCATCGTCAAATATTCAACAAAAGTTATCCCCAGTTCCTCACGGAACATATGGCTCAGATAATAAGGACTTATATATATCTGCTGAGCTACATTTTCAAGGGTAAGGTTTTTATGATAATTCTCCCGTATATATTTCAGAGCTTCTCCTAAACTTCTTGCGTTTCGCACATTCCTTGTCTCATATACCGTATCCATAAATGTGTCCAGTACTTTAACAAGCCAGTAGCATATTTTGTCTATATCATCCATTTGGGACAGCTCTGATATAAAATTGTAGTTTAACCCAAGGAGTTTCTCCAGGCTTGCACCTCCTTCCACAGCTGCCCTGGAGATAACAACCACAAGTTCCAGTACCCTGGCCTTAACCAAATCCATATTGCCGGCGGTCCGGAAAAAAATGTCTCCCAGCATTTCATTAAGGATCTCCTTGGCACCGGTACGATCACCCAGTTTGACTTTGCTGAGCAGCTTGTATTCCTTATCAATTGGATATTCCACGGTCTGGGCCTTGGATTCAAGTGCCTTTATGGTTTCTTCAGCCTGCTTTCTCTCAAAAATAGCCTCAGCCAGCCTTGCCTGCTGTTCGTTAAGTTCCTTTCTCTGCTGAAGCGTCAGCATCCCGGTCCTGGCTATATGGTTAGCCGTGACAAAAAGAAGCTGTGCTGCAGCCTGGACGTTCCTGCCCGAAAGCATTTTTACCTGTCTGCTGGCCACCATCAATGCTTCACGGTTGATATTGAGATCCCGGGTAAGGTTTAAAAACTCCTGAAGGGCTATCTCGTCCCATTCCCACATAAGAACCGGCCCACAGGAAATGCTTCCCAGATATACATCTTTGAACATCACCGGAGCGGCAAACTCTATCAAGCCGGCATGGCAGCGGAAGATATAGGGTTCCCCCAGCTTGGCAGCCTGTTTCCCGGCATAACTCATAGACTGGTTGCATCGTTTTATCCCTTCGGGATCAGAGCGTACCACCCTGCAGAAGGGACATTGTTCCTCATATTCATCCGGAATTATAATGGGCTCCCCATCCGGATTTACAAAAATAGCCCCCAGACCAGTAGCCAGCACAAACCAGTTTAACATGTCCTTTAACTCTTTTATGTCTATTATGTCCTCAATTTTGATACTGCTACCGTCATTATCATGGATATATCCGGTATTGTTATACCTATACTGAAAAACCTGCATATTATTCCTCTTCTCTGAATATGCTACTGAGTCATACATATTAAAGTATAACTATAATAGCATAACCAGGCGATGGACACTACCCTTCCAGAACAGTTCCCTCCGGGAAAGCTATGACCGCTCTGCCGGCTGAGTATCCCCGGACGTCTATTCATTATTTACCGGCGGCGCTCCCTCAGATGATTTCCCATTATCAGAGGAACCTTCCCCCGGTTGCTGGTTTTGCTGATCGTTTCCCTCAGGCAGTTTATTATTATTGTTATTATTATTCTCCCCCTCCTGAGGATCCTTTTGTGGCGGTTCAGCTGGTTTATCAGCTTCTTTAAATACGGCATCGGCCTTACTCTTCAGCTCATTTGTTTTTGCTGTTATAGCATTTATGTCCTCACCTTTTATAAGCTCTTCCAGCTGACTAATCAGTTGATTTAGTATTCCCTTGTTCTGCCCGGATATTTTATCCTTCCTTTTATTCATCTCGCTTTTTACCCAAGCAACAGCATTTCTTGCATCATTACGGGCTTTCTCCAGTTGTGCCTTAGCAGCTTCTTTCTCCTCTGCTTCTTTTTTCCTCTGCTCCCAGGTTTGAATCAGCTTATCCACATAGCCTTTCAGTTCCTTTGCCGATGAGCTTATGTCATTTCTGTCCTCTTTCTCTATTGCGTGCTGCACCTTATTTATATATTGATTGATAGCCGCCTTTTCATCCTGGGTGACATAATCAGTGTAGCCTGACATGGTCTCCTGTACATAGTTTATTACTCCGTTGGCATCTTGTTTTGCGGTCTCCAGCATTCTCTGCTTTTCTTCCACTTCCCTTTTTATATAGCTTACATCGTCCCTCGGATCAATCTCTATATCAATTCCGAATATCTCTTTAATCATATCTCTTTTTTTGTACTGATCGATCCCCCAGTAGCTGATACCGTCAATATGCAAGAAATTGCCAGGTGCTTTGTAGGTGTGAATCTGAGAAAAGTCAAGATTTAAAGCATATACTCCCAGACCTGCAATCTGCTTAAGATTAAGATTGGTATAAATCTTACCGGTTACAGCCTGATAGTACTGGCCAATCTTCAGCAGCTGCTTGGTGGTCTTAAGCTGTTTAAAAATAGCCAAAAGCATTTTTTGCTGTCTTTCAACTCTGTCAATATCACCACCGGGTGTACTCCTGAACCTTACGTAATCCAGGACCTGCTGACCGTTAAGTTTCTGTAACCCCGGCTCTATTCGCCTTGAACCTATCTTTACAGGAACATCAACTTCATATACTACTCCGCCGGTGACATCAATGATCTCACGGAAAACGTTCATCTCCACACCTGCATAGTAGTGAATCGGTATCCCGCCGAGGAAATTACTGACGGTCTCAATGGTTAGCTCAAAACCTTCACCATTAAAGCCACCGCCCCATACAAAGGCCGTGTTTATCTTTTCCCTGTTTTTTCTGCCGGGTATTTTTACATAGCTGTCTCTGGGTATCGATATCATGTACACTTCATCATTCTCAAAATCTATAGATAAAAGAATGATGGTATCAGTT
>LFTM01000095.1 GCA_001513505.1 Clostridiales bacterium DTU092
AATTAGCGGGCAATCTCTTCCCTCCATACGATTTTTCTTTTCTTTATTATATTCATTATATATCATTTGTCAACTTAGTACAATAATATTAATTACCTCTATCAACGTTTTTTTGGGTACTCAACATGTCATTCCACGCTTCAATGGTTCTTGGATGAAGATAACGGTTGGTAGCCAGTACACGTTCAATCCCGCGTCTTAAGCCTAATAACACGGCTTTATCCAAATCCTCCATAGCCGCGGCCCTAAGCTCATCAACCCCGGGATAATCCCTGTTAGGTTCTATAATATCTGCCAGATAGATAATCTTATCCAGAGTACTCATATTTTTTTTGCCGGTGGTATGACATTCTATAGCGCTCAATATCTCAGGATCCTGAACACCAAACACCTGTCTTGCTACAACTGCTCCGGCAGGACCGTGCATCAGCGCCTCATTTTGAAATATGCCCCGGCCAAGTTCATAACCGGCTTCCCTCATCTTGCTCATCATACTCTCCTTTGACAGACATTTGGCACAATCATGCAGCAACCCTGCAAGTCTTGCTTTATCTATATCAACTCCATAGCGGCCGGCCAGCCTGACAGCACAATCCCTTACACCAAGAGTATGAGTGTAGCGTTCCTCGTCCAGATAAGTCTTTAGCAAATCGCATATCTCCTGTTCCTTCATTAACGCCTTTTCGCCTCCTTATGATCCGCTGCGGTATAATGAATTACTGTAAATATATTCTTCAACCATGGGCGGAACCATGTAACGTATGGTTTTACCCGTCATTACCCGCTGTCTGATATCGGTGGATGAAACATCCAGCATAGGACCATGTATAAAGTAAACGGAAGCACCCATATTCCTCCGTAATAACTCTGCCTCGGCCTCCTCACGGCTTTTATCACAGCCGGGGCGGCTGTAAACCAGTAAACTGCAGCCCTTCACTACCTTTTCAGCATCTTTCCAGGTCCTGACCTCAAGAAGGGTATCACCACCTATTATAAAAAAGAACTCGGTTTTATCTGAATATATCTTTTTCAGCTCTTTCAACGTGTCGATTGAATATGTAATCCCTTCGCGTTCCACTTCCAAAGCGCTTATTTCAAAGTACGGGTTGTCCATTATAGCAGCTTTTGTCATCTCATACCTTTGGTACGAGGGTGTAACACCATAACCCATTTTATGGGGAGGAGTACCGGTGGGAATAAACAAGATTTTATCAAGATTGAATTCCTGCCTTGCTATCTCGGCTATAATAAGGTGGCCAATATGTATAGGATCAAAGGTACCACCTGCAATACCAAGCCTGGACAGCTGTGTCTTTTCGTTATTCATTGCTTCACTCCCCATCCTTTTCATCAAATCGGTATTATTATAGCATATCATAAATTCCCATAAAAGTAGAGATTAAATTAAAAATGTCAAATGTATAATTTATACCATACTGGAAAAAATTATGCATAAGGGGTTGATATTATGGCATTTTTAAACAATATATCCGACAGAATCACTGAATGGAACTATTATTTGGAGGAAGACGACAATTACGAGTCGATCATAGGCTGGTTGTTCGATATTGTGTTATTTGCCTTAATGGTTTTTATTTTAGCTTTTCTGTGGCTTTTATATAAGACTGAAATGCCCGTTGTTTCCATCTTACTTGCTGTTTCATTCTCAGCTCTTATCGGGTACTTTCATTTTAGGCTTAAGCAAAAACAATTAAAGAGCAAAAGACAAGAAAAATGGAAAAAGGCTGCAAACGAGTATAGGACAAAAGACCTGCTGAGACTTGCTCCCCAACAATTTAAGTGGACTCTGGCAAAAGCATTGTTTCGATATGGCAAGTTTGAAAATATCAAGGTAAATAAAAATCATCTTAAAGCCACCTTCAATAATGAAAGGGTTTTGATCGGTTTCTATCAAGTTCCATATGCCCGGTATGTACCTGCACATGAACTGTTTAGATTCTCAAAAATTATGCAGCATTGGGGATACAAGACAGGTTTTTTCTTCAGCACTTCAGCATTCGATGACGCATGCCGCATGGCAGCTAAGGATACCTCCGGCTTAACTATTCATCTGATAGATACAAACGGATTAATCAGAATTATGGACAAAGCAGGTATATTTAAAGATCAAAAAGACATTAACGAGTATTTAGACAAAAAGATTAAAGAATTCAAGCTTCAGAAAAAGCAAAACCGGAAAAAAATTTTTTTCAGACCAAAAAATGCAAAAACCTATATATTGTACGGTGTTATATTTCTTGCGATGGGTTTTGTGTTCTCTTCCTACCTTATATACTATTTTTTACTTGCCTTATTCTTCATCCTGTTAGGAATTCTTGTGTATATGGTCAGCTCGACACATCAGCAAAATTCAAAGAATTATGATGCCGAGGATCAAGTATTATAATGAAAAAGCATGCTTTGTTTTAAGCATGCTTTTCATCTTCTTTTATTCAATGTCTAATTCTTTGCGATTCTTTCTTCTGTGCATCTCATATTTTGGGTCGCCCTTTTTCCAGCCGCTTCTGGTCTTTTCCACAACCGCCATCCTGGAGTTGTCGATTACAAACTCATCCCGTGCAGCACAGTAGTACATGGACTGACCCGACTTACAGTTCTGGCATTGTATGCACTCCATAGCCGCTCTTTTTACCCCCTACTCATAATGCTAAATATTGCTCAACTCAACCTCGTCGCTTCTCAATCATAATAATCAAACTCTATATCCTTAATACGTACGGTATCGCCATCTTTGATCCCTTTTTCCCTTAACGCATCAATGATCCCTCTCCTTCTCAACGCCCTCTGGAAATACTGGAATGAGTCATCGTCGTTCAAGTTAATGCTGTCCATCAATCTGTCAATAAAATACCCTGATACTACATACACATCTCCATCCATTGTTATCTCAAAGGGCGGTTCTTGCTGAATATTATCATAAATTTCTACTTCATCATCCTCAAAAGGCTGATCCTCAGGTAGTTTTTTAAGCATTTCAACGATCTCCCACAGCAGCTGTGTAAAACCCTGCTTTTGTACAGCAGAAACCGGAAATACTTTTATTCCCTTGGGGTGCAAGTATTCCTTCAACCTCTCCAGATTTTTCTCATAACCCGGAATATCACATTTGTTTGCAACCACAATCTGAGGACGCTGCATCAGTTTTGAACTGTAGGTTTTCAGCTCATTATTTATGATATTAAAATCCTCAATGGGATCTCTTCCTTCTATACCCGATACATCCACAACATGAATGAGTAAACGGGTGCGCTCTATATGCCGGAGAAAATCATGCCCCAAACCTGAACCTTTATGGGCCCCTTCTATCAATCCGGGTATATCAGCCAATATAAAAGAATGCTCCCTGTCAACTTCTACTACCCCAAGATTCGGAGCCAAAGTGGTAAAATGATAATTGGCTATTTTGGGACGGGCAGAAGTAAGAACGGATAATATGGTAGATTTACCCACATTGGGAAAGCCAATCAAACCGACATCGGCAATAGATTTGAGCTCCAAAAAAACCCAGCGCTCTTCCCCTTTATGTCCCGGCTGAGCAAATTTGGGAGCCTGACGTGTGGAGGTTGCAAAACGGGCGTTTCCTTTGCCGCCAGATCCACCCCGGGCCAATACCTTTTGCTGGCCGTGATATCGTAAATCTGCCAGGACTCTCCCCGTTTCAATATCTTTGATAACTGTGCCGGGAGGAACTTTGATATACAGATCCTTACCGTTTCTGCCTTTTCTATTGCTGTTCCCTCCATTTTGTCCTGACTCAGCCTTATAGTGCCTTCTGTATCGGAAATCCATAAGGGTGTGCATGCCCGAATCCACAACAAAGATCACATTGCCGCCGTCCCCACCGTCTCCGCCATCCGGGCCGCCACGAGGAATATACTTTTCGCGTCGAAAGGAAACCGCGCCATTTCCTCCGTCACCACCCTTTATGAATATCTTTGCAACGTCTACAAACATTTCATCACCTGCAACTGAATTATACCAATATTATATGCAAAAATTAAAGATTTTCAATATTCGCCGTAAAAATTATAAAATTCGTCATTTCGATTTATCGTTAACAATATCGTATTACA
This sequence comes from Clostridiales bacterium DTU092, assembly GCA_001513505.1. Classification (GTDB taxonomy): domain Bacteria; phylum Bacillota; class Clostridia; order Caldicoprobacterales; family Caldicoprobacteraceae; genus DTU074. The sequence goes on from LFTM01000095.1 coordinate 4,095, forward strand.
CCGCATGCCAGACGTCTGCCCGCATTACCGGAGGGTTGAGAACGATAATCATCGGGATTTTCGTGTATGATTACCGAGCGTCCCACTACATCCCAAACTTTGAATTTGTTTGTAAAGAAAGACATTCTGGTATAACCGTTATTTGAAAACAGTACCGGAAAATCCCCGGCATGATTGCCATGTGGCTGTTGGTCCGGGTTCCAATGCTGTCCGGCGTCCATAAATGGATCCTCAGGATCCCCCACCCGGCAGTCGCCATACTCGTGAATATGAAAACCGTGAGGACCAACCGGCTGTCCGTCAGGCGGTGCAGGCTTAAACTGCGGAAGGCCCACTACCTCCACGTACACCTCCGTACCACCGGGCACGTCTGAAAAGATTACAACCCCCCTGATATCGGGAGCCAAAGGACCGCCCCTTATATCTGCAATTGCCCTGATATCACAGTTTTTATACATAATGGTTCCTCCTTTCTGTTAAGTAACCATTTTCATACTATGTGAGGGACGGCCAAAATGTTAAAAGACCTGTTTATAACAGGTCTTTTATAGCTAATATCATGTTTTTACTGTATCGCAGTTGCCTGCATTTCCTCGGGATATACGCTTACTCTTTTCTTATCGCGGCCCATTCTTTCAAACTTAACATATCCATCAACCTTGGCAAAAAGGGTGTCATCCTTGCCCAGACCTACATTAATCCCAGGGTGAAGCTTTGTACCCCTTTGTCGAACCAATATATTGCCTGCCAGAACGAACTGTCCTTCTCCCCTCTTAATACCAAGTCGTTTAGATTCACTGTCACGTCCATTACGGGAACTTCCTACTCCCTTTTTCGAAGCAAAAAGTTGAAGATCTATCCTGAACATCTAATTCATCCTCCTTTCCTCAACTCGGATATATTCACCATATCCTTCCTGTATACTTTTTAAGCCGTACAACATTGTCTCCAATACAATGTTTATTTTTTCGCGTTGATCACCGGAAAGCCCCGAAGGTATAGCACATTGGGCCTCCCCGGTTTTTTGCCTGTACTTTACCTTGATACCCAATACTTCGGTTAATCCAATGACGGCCGTCTGAACAACTGCAGACACAGCAGCACAAACTATATCCTTTCCTGCCTCAGAATATCCTGAATGGCCGGATACATCAAAACCAACTATGTTTCCCGACGGATCTCTGTCTATTACGGCACGAATCATAGGAAAACCTGCTTTTATACAGTTATCTTGGTAATTCTGATTTGGGTATAAGGCTGGCGATGCCCTTGCTTTTTGCGATAATTCTTCTTTGCCTTATACTTAAACACGATAACCTTTCTGCCTTTTCCGTGCTTAAGAACCTGGGCTTCAACCTTTGCGCCCTCCAATACCGGCGTACCTACCTTTAACCCGTTATCATCGCTTATTGCCAATACCTCGTCAAACTCAACGGTAGTTCCTTCCTGTGCATCCAGTTTCTCAACATTTAAAATTTCGCCTTCATACACACGGTACTGCTTACCGCCGGTTTTGATAACAGCATACATGCTGCACACCTCCTCTAACCAGTCTCGCCGGATAGTGGTACCTAAAAAAGGATTTAAACCACATCCGAGCGGCTCATACACTCGCTAATTGTAACATATAGTATACCCGGTTGTCAATTTGGAAAACTATTTTGATAGCG